>CAMLML010000010.1 GCA_946481095.1 uncultured Cellvibrio sp. | reverse complement strand
TTTTGCCTGTTGGGTTTTCCAGTCATTTGCCCTGCGCTCCTGCTCTTCTGCTGCCGTTTTAGCGGCAACTTCGCGAACAAGGGCTTCATAAATATCCAAAGAATTGTCTGTATCTTCCACAGCCTTATTTTTTTGGGAGTTTTTTTCAGAAAGATCAACTGTATTAATCATTGCAACACTTGACTCAACCCCATAGCAAAACGTTGAACCTATAAGACTCAAAAAAATACACTTTTTTGCATAACGTAAAAAAAACATGGGGCACCAAAAACGATTAAAACTCTCAAGCCAATATTGGGAAATGAATCCGCCATGCAAGGAAGTCTAGCCCAAAACCTTTAAATGGCACGCGTATCACATCCCACGGGCGCAATTATTAACATGAATCAGGACTCAAGCCAAACATCCCTCACCCATTGCCAGACAGAAGGCCAGGTTTCCTCCGTTAATTCACCATTTTTCCAGAAAACAACCTCACCTTCCGGTTCAACACAGTAATAATCCCCATTCACTTCACACAAAACAATCAAGTAACGCGGAACCCCAAGAGACCAGGCAGTCGCCGTAACCTCGGGTAAATAGGTATGTGAATTGGGGTCAGCCGCCGTCACAGGCTCAAGATGCCCATAAATCACATCGCTGGCTTCGAGCAAAAATTGCCGCATATCTCGTGGGATTGGTAACAATATTTCTTCTTCGATCAATATCAACTGATCTTCATCGGGCAGTTCCAATGGCACTGGCACAGTTTCATTATGATCACGCAAAAGTTCGAGAATTTCTTCCATTATTTTTCCTGTAACTATTCAAAAAGTGTTAATTGTGATTCCAATATTGCCCGCATGGATTGTTGTAAAAAATACAAAATGGAATCTGCAACCGGCATTAATTGTTTCGTTAAATAATGTTCGTAATCCAGAGGGCTGGTATGACACTCTATAGCCTCTGGTCCATTCACTGTAATAACATATTCAATCCAATCACCACGACGCAAAGATTTCCCTGTTTTTTGTTGATATTTTTTGGCTGCCTGGACATGAGGTGGAATATTTTTTTGGTAATCAACCAATTTTTGTCTGAGCCGTTTTCGATAAATTAAATCCGCATCAGATTTTCCCTGAAATAAATCGGCGGCAACCTGACGAATAAACTCCACATGATTTTCGCCGGCAAATATACGCTGATACAACGCCAATTGGAATTGTTTGGCTAAAGGAGTCCAATCCGAGCGTGCACTTTCCAAGCCTTTGAAAATAATTTCCTCACCATCCAGAGTATGGATCAAGCCTGCGTAACGCTTTTTAGTGCCTAAATCCGAACCTCGAATGGTTGGCATCAGAAACCGGTGATAGTGTGTTTCAAATTGAATCTCCAGCGCACTTTTAAGCTGATACTCAAGCTGTAATTTTTGCGCCCACCAGACATTTAACTCTCTGGCCAGACGCTGGCCGATTTTTTGGCATTGCTCTGGTGCTTTTGGCTTCTTCCCCTGACAATTATTTTCCAACCAAACAAACAAGGAATCAGTATCCCCATAAATAACTGCATAACCTTGTTGTTCAATCCAATCCCGACTGGTTTGAATAATTTCATGGCCGCGTAGTGTGATGGAACTGCACACACGCGGATCAAAAAAACGACAGCCTGTAGAACCCAAAACACCATAGAATGAATTCATAATAATTTTGATGGCATGAGATAAAGGTGCATTTTTATCTTTTTTGGCCTGATCACGTGCTGCAGATAATTGTTCAATTATGGAAGGCAATATATGCCCTTCCCTCGCAAAAAAAGCACCATTAAATCCCTCAACAATTTTCTCATCTTCCAATTTATTATGTTGTGCCAACCAGAAAGCGCAGGGATCGATTAAAAAGCTGCGCATAATACTGGGGTACAGGCTTTTAAAATCCAGCACCAACACATTGTCGTATATTCCTGGACGAGAATTCATTACATAACCGCCAGGACTGATAACATCCGATTCAAACTCACCCAGATTTGGTGCTATATAACCAGCCCTGTGCAATTTGGGTAAATAAGCATATTCAAATGCAGCAACCGAACCTCCAATTCGATCCATCAATAATCCGGTTAATTGACTGCGTTCCATCGCAAACGACAATAATTTTTCCTGTTGAAAAATATCCCACACTAATTCAGTATCGCGTAGATTATAAGCAGCGAGTGATTTTTTATCATGCTGAAATAAATATTGAATGTCTTCACCTCGCTGATTGGAAGACAACAACTTTCCTTTTCCCAATAATTCTTCCGCAACATTCTGTAATGAAAAACTATCAAATTGTGTGTTGGCGGCTTTTAATAGTTCGATACCATCCAATGCAATCCGCCCTGGAATAATGACAAACCTGCGACCCGATTCACTTTCTTCCTGCCGCCAATGCCAATTTTCTTGCCCGCGACCGATTCGAAAATTCAATCCATTTTTTTGTGCAAGCTGTTCCAGCACCCAAAGATCAAACTGAATTAAATTCCAACCAATCAATACATCAGGATCATAGTGGCGAATAAAATCCAGAAAAGCCAATAAACAGCTTTTTTCATCGCGATAATAATATATTTTATATTCCAGATTATGCAGATCACTCGATTCTGCCGGCTGATCACCAATCATAAAAACTTGCCGCAAGTTTTCTGCATAAACTGCTATGGAAAATAAATGTTTGGCATCCATAGTCGTTTCAATATCAATCGACAGGCAACGCAAGTTGGGGCGCCATTGCGCGGTTTTTGCGGCAGGCAGTAATGGTGGATTCAATAATTGTCGATTACTGGGAATGGCCTCTATCGGAAGTTGCACGGACGCATTGATAAACCTTTCCATCAAATGCCGTTCATGGGGTTTGATATCGGCTTCCCAAAAAACAATAGACTCAGTTTCAAGTTTTAACTGCACATCACGAGCTGTACGCTGTTGCTTACAATAGATTGCATTGACGGGTTGATTTTTAAAATTTTTTAAAGCCACTTCAGCCATACGCACTGAAGCAAAAGCAGAGATTATTTTTTGAACTTTAACAGCGTCTTTTCGTTTAACAAAAAATATTGATTCTTGCCGGGTGATTTGCGTGCAGACAGCACCTTGATCCGTCGCCCACCAGAATTCCAGCGAGATGCCTTCGGGGGTATCTCGCCATTGTCGTGTTAATAAAAAACCATAAAGCATCACCAGTGCATTTTCTTCCGAACGAAATTAACCAGTTTATTCGCATTGGCTTTATTTTGCGCAACACGAGGATGCTGTCCATAACCGGTAAAATCAAAAAACAAGGTATCAATTTTTTTATCTTGATAATCCTGTTTCATTTTTTCAACAGCTGATTTTATATAGTTTGGCCATTTGTCATTGGCGGTGGCATCCATACTGCCAAGCGCGCAAACAATCTGCGCTTTCGGATATTTTGCGCGAATAGTTCGGACAAAATTGATATAGGCCTGTATTTTTTCTTCATCTGTTGGAAATGGCTGCAATTTTTTATCGCGATCAATCAGCCAACTATCATTTTGAAATAAATTGATAATCACCAAATCCGGTGTCCATTTTGTAAAATTCCATTGAGTATCGTTATTACCTACAGCACTAAGTTGATCATAAAATTGCGGCATAATAAACGGAAACCAACTAATCATTATGCCAATCCCGCTTTGCGAAATGGTATGTAATTCGGCATTTAATTCTCGTGCAGCAATTGACGCATAAGCCCAGTAATTATTTTTCTCAGACAAAAGATCATCACGCGCATTATCGGCTGCTTCATTACCCATACCACTGGTAATAGAATCGCCATAAATTTCTATTCTGCGTTTGAATCTTGCCGGTGGGCTCAGCAGTTTTCCATCAATCACAAAGCCTTTAAAAGAAGTATGCCCTTCTTCCCCTTCAGTTCGTTTGTAAATTTCCAGTGAATGTTTTCCGTCAGATAAACTGGTTGAAATCGTATATTCATTTTCGCCCTTTTTCGCTTCGATAACATAAGGATGATAAATTTCATTATCGATAATGACACTGAAATAATTTTTACCAAACTGATCATCCAGTTTTACTTTCAATACTTTTCCGGTGAAATTGGCCTTGATACTGGTTCCAGGCCAACTAATCATAGGGGCAGAAGGATTGGAGAAATCAATGCGGCCGGTATAGAGTAAATTGCTGTTATCAGGTGATATGAACCCTGGTTGTGATTGTGCCCATGTGGAGCAGCAGATAAAAAATAGAAGAACACAAATACAATTTTTGAATGTCATAATTTATCCATATTTGATGCAGGGCGGGTCTTGACCCGCGTTTTCAATTTTGAAAATTTATCTTATGAGAAGTTAGTGCCCTATTCCGCGGGTCTTGACCCACCCTGGGACTCCCTATTTAAAAAAATCCAAAGTCGGTGTATTAAATCGATGTAAATTCGGAAACACAGTAGAGAATTCCGTTGCTGGTACACCGAACCAACCAGCAATAGTTGCTGCATATTGATCAATAGAGGTCGTTGGAATAATTCTACCTTCACCAATGTCATCATTGCTATTGATTGTTAAATCCGGATAGGTACCGTAAATATTTTTTCCTTTTACTGCACCACCCATAATCATTTGATGGCTCCCCCACCCGTGATCTGTACCATCACCATTACTGGTCAAGGTTCTACCAAAATCAGACGAGGTAAAACAAGTAACCTGATTACTGACACCCAACTCCACTGTTGCGGCATAAAAAGATTTTAATGCCGAACTGAGTTGTGCAAGCAAACTAACGTGCCGGGGTAGTTGATTGCCATGCGTATCAAAATCACCCATGCCTATAAAAAATGTTTGGCGTGTTACACCCAATGCTGTTCTTGCGGAAATTAATTGCGCAACCATTTTCAAATTATTGGCTAATTGATTATTGGCAGGAAATACAGTTGTTAATTCTGGCTGGGCATCCAATGCTTGTTTAACCTCTCCTGATAACTCCCAGGCTAGTTTTTGTGACCTTGCAAACTCACTGATAAAAGGATGGGATTGCTGTTGATTTAACAAGGTTTGATAAATTTGTATGCGTGACAGCTCGCGTTGATCAGTTGAATGTTTATTAAAATTTTCAAGTTCCTTGACACCCGCTGCATCCACCGAATAAGGAACAACATTGACTCCGGTTTGCCAAATATTGGAACCCCCAAGTGAAATATTCATGGATAATTTTTGGTTGGTATTAACGCCCAGCATAGCATCGGCTGCACGACCGCACCAACCATTGCGTTTAAAACCGGATTGTAAACTTTGCACAAAACTTTGCTGGTCGTTATGCGAAAACAATTGTGGAGGCAAGAGTACAGAATTATTTTTGTAAGCTGCTTTGGTTACTGGCTCAACCAATGCACCCATATTTGAAATAAATGCTAACTGTCCATTGTCAAACAATTCCTGAATTCCGACCATAGAAGGATGTAAACCTAATTGCAGCCCAATATTATTATCCGGCGAAATGGGTAATAAACCTGACTGTTCAATTGCCAATGTTTGTCGGGTAGATTTGTATAAATTGTATTCTGCATCACCTGATGGCACCAGCATATTAAACGCATCATTACCACCTAATAAAAAAATACAAACCAGAGCTTTGTAAGAATCGCCCGGCTGCACCAATGCATTGGCCAATTGAAATTGCGCACTGGCCGCATAAAAACTGGATACACCCAAAGTGAATTGCGAAAATTTCTTTAAAAAATCACGGCGAGTTTGATTGATTTTCATCGGCTACCTCTGCACTGCATATTCAGGAGAAGACAAGACCAGAAACAAAGCCTCATAAACCAACACGTCAGTGGCCCAAATTCTCAGGTCGCCGGTCCATTCCGGACTTACCCTCTGGGTATTTAAATAAGCAAGCAAGGTGTCATACATAGGCTGCGACATTTGTCCCGCCATCAGGACGAGATTTAATTTATCCAATAATTCCACCGGATTTTCTACCAATGCTTTTTCTGCACTTAAGTTCAAGCGCGGAGGCATCAGATCCCAATCATGATTAATGATGGGTTCCAACCATTGCGATGGTGTATCGCGCCAGAAAATATAACTACTTTGTGTATTGGCTTTTGCCATCAACATGCTTTCCGTCAAAATCTGGAATTCGGGGGAATACATGTTTTGTTCTTTGATTAACCCCGGATGTTGATAGTCTGGACGATAAAAATTAAATACTGAATTGGAACCAAAAGGTCTTTGTCCTATTAGTCGGGAAGAACCAAGGAAACGAATTCGTTTCGCAGTGATAGTGCCATTTCTAAAACGTGTTTGCAGACCTGTTGCCTTGAATGCACGCCAAAGATGTGAAAGCACCAATAATGGCTCACGAATTTTTCCAAATTGATTCGGTAAATTTTTATGGCCACTAACAGCTTCAGGATGCAGCAATATAGATTTAATCACTGTTTTCAAATCCCCTTTTACACCCATGCCATTATTATTAAAAACAGCGGCGATATCACTAACGTATTCCGGTGTTGGATTACTGGTAACCAAACGCTGGATTAATTGTTTGCTGATGAATGGCGCAACATTGGGATGCGCAAAAATAATATCCAGTGCTGCATCAATATCTTCAGCAGGTGTTTTATTAGCGCTGATAATTTTATTGCCAAATAATATTTTTTCACCTGTGTCGTGATATTGATTAAAGGGCTTCATAGGTAATACTTCTGCATCACCTGTATCCTTCCATTCCCACCATTGATTAGCAGTTGCCATATTCCAACCGGTAAAGACACGCGCCAACTCTTTTACTGTCGTTTGGTCATAGGTAGGGATAGGTTGATTGTTGGCATCCAATTTAACGCTGCCATCCTGATTTAATTCAACCAATCCAATACTGAATAGTTGCATTAATTCACGCGCATAATTTTCGTCGGGGCGAATATTTCTGGTGGCATCTGCTTTTTCATTACGCACCATACTTAAATATTCACCCATCATCGGGTTCAGAGTTACTGCTTCCAATAAATCGCGATAATTTCCAAATGCATGTGCAGCCAGAATATCCTGATAATTGGCAATTCCTCTGGTGTCGTTATAAAGCACATCAGACACATTGGAGATCACCAGAATTTGACCAAGAGCGAAAGCGACACGCTGACGCAATTGGTCATCACCCCACAGCATAATCTCCCACCAGATATCACTGCGCTGCAAATCGCGATAGTAACCATCATCAGTTTCAACTTCAGGTGCGATAGTCCAACCAATTTCGGTAAAACGACTTTCCAGTAACGGCAAATGATAGGTTTGTGGCAAATTGAATTGCTCATCAATCCACGCCTCTTTTCCAAGTTGCATGACATGGATTATTGCTTTTGGGGTTGCACCAAAAGTTGTTTGCGCAAGGAATCGGGAAGCTTCTGTAGCGGCGGTATAATTGGCACTGTTTTTTATAGGCAAATCGGGATCAACTGTTAAATCAGGCACAGGAATTCTTGCTGTGGCAGATGAATAATGACTTGAAGAGGAATTAGCAGAAGAAGAAATACTAGATACAGAAGAAATGCTTGAAATAGAAGAAATTGAACTTGATTGAATGGATGAAACTTGTGGCACACTTGATGACGAACTTTGTTCTTCCGAATTACTACCACAAGCTGTCAAATAACATAGGCAACTGACCAAACACAAAACGGATAATTTCATACCTGGCCTCTAATGATGTAACAATACCCATTAATAAAATTATAAATTCAACATAAGATCCGGTTTATCCGTAAAAATTGCGTCTGCACCCAAGCCCTTTAACCATTGTGCATCATCCAGGTAGTTTACCGTATAAACCCAGTTTTCCACACCATGTCTTTTTGCGTCAGCCAATAAAGCATTGGTAAAAAATCCCAGATGTGAATTAAGCGAAAAAGCATTTAAGGAATGACACACAGATGCATAATCTATCGGGATACCTTCAATAAGTACGCCTCGCCGTAATTTTGGCATCATTCTTTGCGACTGATATAACTGTTGATGATCGAAACTGGACACAACAAACTGATCCCAATCAAGATGCTGCTCAACAATCCAGGATTGCAAACAATCAATAACGGGTTGAATAGTATCTTGTCCTTTAATTTCTATATTCAATTCTGCTTTATTTTTGACTATTTCAAGGACTGCTGATAATTGGGGAATTACTTCTCCGTTTGCCAGTTTTTGTTGCAATAAATATTCTGTTGGCAAATTTGCAATCACACCGGCACCTGAAATTGTACGCCCCAATCGACGGTCATGACTGATCCATAATTTTCCATCCGCAGCAATGACATCAATTTCGATAAATTTAATTCCTGTATCCAATGCGCGTTGAATTGCCGCTAACGAATTTTCCGGCAGAGGTTGATTTGCGATTAGTGGGCCGCCGCGATGCGCGATGATTTTCATATTTTTTACCTTGTTTAGTTGCCCTGCTGCCCTCACCCTCTCCCGGAGGGAGAGGGGATGAACTCCCTGATTAATTCACTACGAAGTAGATTCCCTCTCCCTCCGGGAGAGGATCAGGGTGAGGGCATTTTTTACAACACTGACACAATTGCTTTTGCAACATAACCCAAATTATTTGCCGTTAACCCTGCAACACTAATACGGCTGGTATCCGTCATATAAATACTGTATTGATTTTTTAGTGTCTGTACTTGTTCAACACTCAAACCTAAAAACGAAAACATACCTTTTTCGTTGGCGATAAAACTGAAATCCTGTTTGTTTTGGAGTTGATTTAATTGTGTCACCAAATCACTGCGTAAATTCGCAATGCGTTGACGCATGGAAGTTAATTCTTCCGACCATACTTTGGTTAATTCATCACTGTGCAAAATAATATCGATTAAGGCTGCACCATGCGCGGGTGGCATGGAATACAAAGCACGGGTCACACTTAATAATTGACTTAAACCTGCATCCGCTTGTTTTTCATCCGCAAACACTATGGATAAACTGCCTGCACGCTCGCGATACAAACCAAAATTTTTCGAGTAGGAAACTGCAACAATAATTTCTGGTAACCGTGATGACATTAAACGAATACCGTAAGCATCTTCATCCAATCCTTCACCGAAACCTTGATAAGCCATATCAATAAATGGAATCAAATTTCGCTCAGCAAATAAATCTGCCAATTCATTCCATTGTGCTTTTGATAAGTCCGCACCACTGGGGTTATGACAACAAGCATGCAGCAAAACCATGTCACCCGCAGGAACTGATTGCAGTGTATTTTTCATGGCTGAAAAATCAATTGCATGATTTTTATAATCGTAATAAGGGTATTCTTTGAGTGTTAAACCTGCATTACCTAATAAAGGAACGTGATTAGCCCATGTCGGTGTACTCACCCAAAGGCTTGCCCCTTTTTTAGCGCGCTGAATTAATTCAGCCGCTACTCGCAAGGCACCACAACCGCCAGGTGTTTGAATAGTTCGCACGCGCAATTGAATTTGCGCAAGCAAATCCGCTCCAAAAATTAATTGCGTTGCCGCTTCATTAGCACCAGCGATTCCGGCAGGAGCGGTGTAAGCTTTGGTAGTTTGATTGGCAATTAATATTTTTTCTGCCTCTACCACCGCTTGCATAATCGGTGTTTGGCCTTGATCGTTTTTATAAACGCCTACACCCAAATCTACTTTTTGTGGATTGATGTCTTTGGCATAAGCTTGACTCAAACCTAATATTGGATCAGCGGGTAATAGTGATAACGTGTTGAACATAATTTTTTCTCGTGTTTTTAAATTTTCCCTCACCCTAACCCTCTCCCGGAGGGAGAGGGAATAGTTCTCCACTTTGAAAAGGGAGTTAGCAGGGATTTAACATGTCAGTAAATTTCACCATTTTAAATCCCTCACCCGCCTCCCTTTTTCATAAACCACTTCCTGTAGTTTCCCCTTCGGGCAGCTTCGCTGTGCAAATTGCTCCTGCAATTTGTCAAAGTGAGGAGCCAATTCCCCTTTCAAAGGGAATTGATGTTCCCTCTCCCTCTGGGAGAGGGCTAGGGTGAGGGCTTATTTTTCAACTTCACATACAAAGTCCGTTTCAGCTTCGCAATTAATTCATTATTTTCATCGCGAATTTCTATCAAAAATTCCGGGAGATATTTTTCCCCATTGGCAGTTTTTGATTTTATTTCGTCAATCTTTTCCTGCGTCAGAAGAAATTTGGCATACACATGGGTTTTACCGGGTTTGATGTAATCAATTTCGACTGTTTTATCCCATACATAATAATTTCTTCCCAACACCGTCATTAACATCACCATGTACCATGGATCAGTCATGGAAAACAAACTGCCGCCATACTGCACACCCACATAATTTTTGGTGTACCAGCGCAACTTCAACGCCACATCAATTTCCCGATAATCTGCGCTAACGCGAATCACCTTAATGCCAGAAAAAAATAACGGCGGCCATAAATTGACTAAAAATTTGAAATATTTTGCTTTCAATTTTGCCTCCATTCGCACCGATAATTTTTGATCAAAGTGGATTCAACCAGGCAGCTCCGCGCACACCGCTTGAATCGCCGTGCACAGCTTGAAGTATGGGCGTATCGCATTCACCACCAAATACATAATGAGATAGTCTTTGGGGAACTTGCGTATAAATACCGGCAATATTTGAAGCGCCACCACCCAAAACAATTGCGTCCGGATCCAGGATGTTAATAACAGCGGCCAATCCACGCGCCAGTTGATCATAGTATTGATCAAGGATTTGAATAGCGAGTGACTCACCCTGGTTGGCCAGGTCCACCAGCTGGTTTCCTTTTATATCAAGACCTGAAGCAAGCTTGTAAGAAAGGCACAAACCTGTGCCTGACAAAAAAGTTTCCTGACATCCCGATTTTCCGCAATAACAGGGTCGAGCAGTTAAATCCTGTGCTGACGTCCAGGGCAAAGGGTTATGCCCCCACTCCCCTGCAACACCATTCGGTCCCACTATAGGTTTACCTTTGAAAGCCAGACCAGCACCGCAGCCTGTGCCAATAATGCCGGCAAACACCAACTCATAACCTTTACCCGCACCATCAGTTGCTTCTGAAACAGCAAGGCAGTTGGCATCATTTGTTACCTGCACCTGGCGTTTTAAATGGTTGGATATGTCCTTTTGGAAGGGTTTGCCATTTAACCAGGTTGAATTGGCATTTTTGACGAATCCGGTTTTACGCGAGACGGTACCAGGAATACCTATACCTACCGGCAGATTATCTGTACCAGCGGCACGCTCTGCCTGACTGACCAGATCAGCAATATCACGCAAAGTGGCCGCGTAATCATTCCTGACGGTGGGAATGCGTGTTCTAAATACTTCCTCGCTTGATCCATTCAAAAGTATGACTTCCGTCTTCGTACCACCCAAATCTATACCTATACGCAAGTCACTCATATCTGGCCCTTGAAAGTTTTGCCACGGTTATCCGCATAAAAAGCCGGGGATTATAGATTTGCCCCCAACAACAGGCAAACACAAAAAGTTACACATGAAAATGGCGAAACCCCCTCAAACAACTACACTCAGTAGCAAGCAGCAGTGTGCAGACCATGAGCAATTTATGACCGAATTTTCATCTAAAAATCAAACTCCTGAACGTCGCCGATTCAGTCGGATTTTATTTGATGCACAAGTAGAATTGGCACAAGGCGATTATCACTGGAGAGCAAGCTTGCTGGACATATCCTTGAAAGGATTATTGCTTCAACAAAGATTACCCGAATCTATTAATCACCGTGAACCTATATTGGTAAAAGTGATTTTAAACGACAGTACTACTATCGCGATGTCAGTAATGGTGGCACATCAGCATCACAACCAATTGGGGCTGTCTTGCGAATCTATTGATATTGATAGCATCGGACATTTACGTCGCCTGATTGAATTAAATATGGGCGATGCCAATGCAGCGGAAAGAGAACTTTCAGAATTGGTGAATGATCTGTGAATAAACTTTCACTGAATAATGAAGAAAGGCGCAATGCCAAACGCTATCCGGTGCGGGCTTATGCTGCATTGCAGATGTCGCACGTCAGCTGGGCTGCACACTTGCTGGATATTTCAGCAACCGGCGCACGCTTTGCGGTTTTGGATGAACATTTGTTGCGACCAGGCGATGAATTATTTTTGACTATCGAACTGGAAGATATTGCCAACGAAAAATTCAAATCATTACAGCTTCGCGGAACTGTGGTGCATATTCGCGAACATATTATTGGTTTATCCATAACCTCCAATAACCATCTCGAATCACAAGGCTTGCAGAATTTACTGGATTATTTTGAAAGTCTGGAAAAATAAAAAATCGAACAATTTTATTTTTCAATTGCTAAATTGCATTCAAAGCTTCCTGAAGATTTTTTACGGCCATGACTTCAATACCTGGATATTTTTCTCGCGGTGCATTGGCAAAAGGAATGATCGCTTTTTTAAATCCGTGTTTAATCGCTTCACGCAAACGCTCCTGACCACTGGGAACAGGGCGAATCTCCCCTGCCAACCCTACTTCACCAAATACAATTAAATCTTCAGGTAAAATTTTGTCGCGAAAACTGGACACTATTGCCAGCAATACCGCAAGATCCACACTGGTTTCCAAAATCTTTACACCGCCAACCACATTCACAAATACATCCTGATCACCTACCATGATTCCACCATGCCGGTGTAAAACAGCCAGCAACATGGAAAGGCGATTTTGATCCATACCAACCGCGACACGACGCGGATTTCCCAAATGACTGTCATCAACCAAGGCTTGTATTTCAATTAATAATGGACGCGTTCCTTCCCAGATTACCATTACGACAGAACCAGAAGAAATTTCTTCTGCACGCTGTAAAAAAATTGCAGAGGGATTATTCACTTCACGCATCCCCTGCTCCGTCATCGCGAACACACCCAATTCATTTACTGCACCAAAACGATTTTTATTGCCACGCAAGGTACGAAAACGTGAATCGTTATCGCCTTCCAATAAAATTGAGCAATCAATCATATGTTCCAATACTTTGGGGCCAGCAAGCGTTCCATCTTTGGTCACATGCCCAACCAAAATTAAAACGGTTCCGGTTTGTTTTGCAAAGCGGGTTAAATAAGCTGCGCTCTCACGCACTTGTGAGACAGAACCCGGCGCTGATTGAATATCATCCATATGCATAACTTGAATTGAATCAATCACCATGATTTTAGGTGACAAAGTTTGCGCCGTTTCGCAAATGGATTCCACACTGGTTTCACTGAGCATTTGTAATTTATCTGTCGGCAACCCCAAACGCTGCGCACGCATGGCAACTTGCTGTAATGATTCTTCACCTGTGACATAAAGTGCTGTCATGTTTTTTGCGAGATGACACAGTGTTTGCAATAAAAGCGTTGATTTACCTGCACCGGGATTACCACCAATTAGTGTTACTGAACCCGGCACAAATCCACCACCCAACACCCGATCCAACTCCCCGGCACCACTGCTTACACGCGGTACATCTGCTACCGCAACTTCCGCCAACGTTTGCACTTTGTTTCCCGATGCAGTGCCTGCATAACCATCAAATTTTGCCGTGCGTGCAGCAGGAGCATTGCTAATACGAATTTCAGTAATTGAATTCCATTCATTACACTCTGTGCATTGGCCTTGCCATTTTTTATATTCAGCGCCGCATTGATTGCACACGAAGGCTTGTTTGGTTTTGGACATTAATTTTTCCTGGAATTTATTTTTTTGATTTGAAAATTTCACCTCCTAACCTCCCCCTTGGCAAGGGGGAGGAACTAGCTCCTCCCTTTGAAAAAGGGAGGTTGGGAGGGATTTAAAAATGGTTAAATTTTCTGAGATTTTAAATCCCCCCTAGCCCCCCTTTTTCAAAGTGGGGAACGACTCCCTTTTTAATTTAATAAGGGAGTCAGGTCCCCTCCCCTGGCAAGGGGAGGGTTAGGGTGGGGTCATTTCTTCTCACTCGTCAATTTCAAATAAGCACCCAAGCCCACCAACAACGCAACTGCTGCAATTAACATCCAGACTGCATTTTGCAAATGTGTCGCATCACCTAATAATGATTTAAACATGAGCAATAAAGATTCGATGGAAACTGCAATTACAATTGCAGACATAAATCGACTGATGGTACGACGGGTTGAACCTGAGTGATGAATATCTTTATGCAATAACACTTCTTCTTCGAGAATGGTTTTTCCCAAATCAAAAATCGCCAAACCCAAGGTTACCAAAATAACGGACTGGAACGCCTGAGTTGCGGTGTTGGTGTGTTCGTGAATCATTTCATAGAGAGATTGACCTGCTGAATACAATAACAATGCAGATACAACAACCAGCATGATGCCAATCACACCATAAATCACCTGAAAAAACGGATGCACTATACGGCGCAAACTATCACCATTTAAAAACGTAATTAATTTTTCCAGATTAAAATTAATGACCAAATAACGTGTTTCATTGTTAGCTCCAATAAAACGTTGCACAGCTGAAATAGCCAATTGATGTGTTGCACTGGACAGATAAGGTTGGGTTACCGTAGTCACACCCTGATTATCATTTGCCTGAGTGTAATAAACACGATTGGATCGGTCAGAATTCATGCCGGGTTCGCGGCGTTTTGAATCCGCTATTTTGGGAGCAGCAGCAGATTCTGTTATTTGTAACCCCTGCGCATTTAAACAATAAATTAATTCAACAAAAGGATAAGATTTGTGCAATTTTGCAACCAATTCGTTCAACATCTCATTGGATGTTTCCAATCGATTGGGTGCCAATGCTGTAATGATGGATTCCAACAAACGTTCTATTTGTGATTTGTACTCGTCATATTTTTTTAAAAGATAAAGGTAATTACGTGGCGTCATAAACATATCCAGACAACTATTGATGCCTGCCATGATCACCAAGATTAATGACTAACACAAGCGCAGATACAGGCATGTACAGAAACAAATCATATCCTCCCCCTTACAGGAGAGGATATAAAAAAACGATAATGATTTTTACGGCAGAATTACATTTGATGAAGCAGCCGCACCAACATTAACAGTACCATTACCTAAAACAAAAGTGACGACCTGAATTTGTAGCTCCGTTGTAATGTGCCCCAAATCAGTTGCAGGCCTTAATAAAGATGTATGCACACCTGCATTCATTTTCACAATTCCTTTACCCAGGCTTGTAGGGCCAAGACCAAGCTGGGTCATCCCCATCAGTCGAGCCATAGCTTCGGTACCCATCAATGGAGTATTGGCATTGTTATTGGGAATAACGGCATCATCTTTGACTTGTTGCAACAGCACAGGCGTAGAAAGGCTGCCTAAAGCTTGCGAGAAACTGACAGGATCACCACTCTCAACAACACTTTGAATGGCATACAAAAAACGCTCGTAATTGGAAGTACCATCATTGACACCCGCTGCAGCCAATCCCGCTTTAATGGAAGGACCAAAGGTAGCGGAGTTCACCATAATTTGTGTCACCTGGGTTCCTGATACAGATACGACCATACCTCTGATTGGATTTAACACAGGAGTGATTCCCAACAAGGTTTCATTAGTAATAGCCAACTGGTTGGCCGTGACAAAATTGGTGCTGACTATGCCACCCAGGGACATACCCACCACATAAACTTTACTGGTATCAATTCCAACACTGCGGAAAGCTTTCAACGCTGTATCTATGTTGCCAAGACTGGCATTGAGATTCAGCATATCCACTTGTGCCTGACGAAGATTATCGCGGGTGTTGGTGAAATACCCCAGGTTTACAAACTGTGCACCGGGGCCATCATTTGCTGTAGGGTTGGTGAAATTCATGGGTGCAGGGGCACCGGCAGCACCCGCAACATTGAAGTGTCTTTCATGAGGAACATTACTCGGGTAAACAGCACTCAAGCCATTTCGCTCAACATTAAGCGTGCTTGCCAATGGATTATTGGCAGCAATGCCATGCACCGGAAGATCTATAGCAACTGTTGCCACACATTTACTGGCCAATGTATGCGCCAAAGAGAGCACAGAGCTTCTGTCACTGCTAATACCATGAACATAAATAACAACCGGATAACCTGTGGTTCCATAAACCTGACTACAGGTAATGCCGGGAGCATTGACTGAATCGGGAACTGTTGCATCCTCTGGCATGGTCACTTGCAGGGGCACAGTTTCATCACTGGATTTTTTGGCGAAGGGGAAGCGATAGGTCATGTTGTAACTGCCATCAACGTCCACTGGCAAGGTCACACCCAATTGGGTTGCCAGGGCCGTATCCGGTACCCATCCACGCTTCAAAAACTCACCAAATGGCAGATCTCCAGGAGCCGTCAGATAGTAAGGCAACTTGATATAACCGGTGTACAGCTTGGAAATATTGGCAGCCAGAGCATTGGCTGTTAGCAAATTGATGTCAATACCTGTCGCGGCAGCGATACCAACACTTCTGGCTTTGGGCGATGGCAATAGATTGGCACCATCAAGGGTAAGCGCTGTTGTCACGGCCGTTTGCTGGGCAACTCCGGCATCTATTTGTGATTTGGCTATAGCAGCCCTTGGTGACGCCATAGCAACCAAGGGTGTTTGTGGGTCAGTCGTCGTGAATGTATAGGAAATGACCACTTTCTTTTTGGCTGCATCAGCCGTCAAGGCTCCACCACTGACTGCAGCCATGAAGCCACCAGCCAAATTTTCCCACCCCTGAATTGCTGCGCGGACAGGTAACAAAGATGAAATAGTGCCATAGTTGGGATCGCGAATTGCGTTGTATGACCATGATGGAGTCAGGGAATTTCCCGCCGCATCTTTTACATCATTAGTCACAAACACCAAATATTTGGCTTTGGATTTCAAAGGCAATGTTGGACGAATTCGAATAGCGTTGTTAGTGCCACCATCCAAAGACACCACACCCACACTATAAGTCGCAGGCCCCACAAATGGATTGGCGGTCACAATATTGGCTGGATTCAATGCATCTTTGGTTCCAGTATTCAGTTGCAACAGAAACACGCTACCAGTCGTGACAGTTGCAGGATTCACTGCACCTGAAATTAAAATATCGAAATAAGCCGAGGGGGAAAATCCGTCCAGTTTGTTCAGGCCAGCACGAACTGCATCCGTTGCAGCACCAACATCAGCAGTACCATCCGTTGTCGCTGCTTTTGCAAAAATAAGGTCAGTGTTAAATGGCAAGTCGGACACTATGGGGTCAAAACGGGGGTATGTACCCGGTTCAAAAGTTGCAGAGTCGGGTAAAGCTTCCTGCTTCTCGGTATCACCACTTCCGCAGGATTGGAGAAACAAAGGAAATGACAAGATCAGGATCAAATTTGTTAGCGTATTTTTCATGATGGTTCCCTGAGTGGACGGTTACTAGTTAAGTCCCCGTAAGTGTAGCCGGATTTTGTACTTCTTGTATTCCCCTTTCAAAAACCAGGAAACAGAAACTAATAAAAAAAGGCTGCTCACAGATTTTTCTGTGAGCAGCTATCAACCTACTTCAAATCAAAACGATCAGCATTCATCACCTTGACCCAGGCATTGACGAAATCCTTCACGAATTTTTCGCGATTGTCGTCTTGTGCATAAACCTCGGCATAAGCGCGCAAGATTGAGTTGGAACCAAATACCAGATCCACTCGCGTCGCCGTCCATTTCACATTCCCAGTGTTGCGTTCGACAATGTTGTAGGAGTTTCTGCCTGTGGGTTTCCATTGATACCGCATGTCGGTGAGATTCACAAAAAAGTCATTGCTCAGGACGCCGACTTTATCAGTAAACACGCCATGTTTGCTGCCACCATGATTAGTGCCCAATACGCGCATGCCGCCGATCAGCACTGTCATTTCCGGTGCGGTTAAACCCATCAATTGCGCGCGATCCAGCAACATTTCTTCCGGCTGCACCAGATAATGTTGTTTCAACCAATTTCGGAAACCATCGTGCAGAGGTTCGAGTGGTGCAAAAGATTCGGCATCGGTTTGCGCATCAGTCGCATCACCACGACCGGCTGCAAAAGGCACACTAATATTCACACCCGCCGCTTTCGCTGCTTGTTCAACCGCAGCTGTTCCACCCAGCACAATTAAATCGGCGATGCTGACTTTTTTGCTCAAACCCGATTGAATTCCTGCGAGTACACCCAGCACTTTTTGCAAACGCGCAGGCTCGTTGCCTTCCCAATCTTTTTGCGGTGCCAAACGAATTCGTGCACCGTTTGCACCGCCGCGAAAATCCGATCCACGGAAAGTGCGCGCACTGTCCCATGCAGTTGCCACCAATTCTGAAATCGTCAAACCACTGGCAAGAATTTTTGATTTCAATTCAGCAATTTCTGCATCGCTCAGTGTGTAATTCACTTTTGGAATTGGATCTTGCCAAATCAAATCTTCTGCGGGAACGTCAGGCCCCAAATAACGGGTTTTAGGGCCTAAATCGCGATGGGTTAATTTGAACCAGGCGCGAGCAAATACTTCAGAAAAGTACGCGGGATCTTTATGAAAGCGTTCAGAAATTTTTCGATATTCCGGATCAACTTTCATCGCCATATCGGCATCAGTCATCAAGGGCATGCAACGGATTGATGGATCTTCCACATCAACCGGCATATCTTCCTGTTTAATCACCACCGGTTTCCATTGCCAGGCACCTGCCGGGCTTTTGGTGAGTTCCCAATCGTGATTGAGCAACATATCGAAATAACCGTTATCCCATTTTGTCGGATGAGTGGTCCAGGCGCCTTCGATACCGCTGGTGACTGTGTCGCGACCAATGCCGCGAGTTTTGTGATTGTTCCAACCCAAGCCCTGCTCTTCCAGATCCGCAGCTTCAGGTTCTGGCCCTAAATTCGCGGCACTGCCATTACCATGCGCTTTACCCACTGTGTGACCACCAGCAGTCAATGCAACAGTTTCTTCATCATTCATCGCCATGCGCGCAAAAGTCACACGAATATCATGCGCCGTTTTTTGTGGATCAGGTTTGCCATCCACACCTTCGGGGTTTACATAAATCAAACCCATCATCACGGCGGCTAATGGATTTTCGAGGTCTCTCTCTCCAGAGTAACGCGTACCTTCGCCACCACTTTTCGCCAACCATTCTTTTTCAGAACCCCAATAAATATCTTTTTCAGGATGCCAAATATCTTCGCGGCCACCAGCAAAACCAAAAGTTTTTAAACCCATGGATTCATAAGCCATATTGCCCGCGAGAATCATTAAGTCTGCCCATGAAAGTTTGTTGCCGTATTTCTTTTTAATCGGCCACAACAAGCGGCGCGCCTTGTCCAAATTACCGTTATCCGGCCAACTATTGAGAGGAGCAAAACGTTGATTGCCTGTGCCCGCACCGCCGCGACCATCTGCAATGCGATAACTACCTGCCGAGTGCCAGGCCATGCGAATAAATAAACCACCGTAATGCCCCCAATCAGCAGGCCACCAATCTTGCGAGTCGGTCATTAACACTTTGAGATCATTTTTTACGGATTGTAAATCAAGTTTTTTAAATTCATCGGCGTAATTAAAGTGTTCGCCGAGCGGATTGGTTTTGCGGTCGTGTTGATGAAGAATGTCAAGATTCAGAGTCTTTGGCCACCAGCTCATAACGGATTTATCGGTTGAACTATTGGCGCCGTGCATAACGGGGCATTTGCCCGATGATTGTGAGTCTGCCATATCTATCTCCTGATTATTGTGCATAAAAGTCGACTAGGAAAAACAAGCCGGTCGTGGGTATCTTAATCCTCCAAGGCAATATCAAAATTTGATTATCAATATGGGGCCTATAGCGAGCCCCTATGACTCTGATGAGCTGATAAAACAATAGTTCAGAATTTTCGAGAAATGAAAAATAAAAAAACCGAAAGAGATTCTTTCGGCTTTTGATGACAGCATGATGAATATATTTTTTTAGGCGATATGTGGAGTTAATCAAAAGACTATAAAACCAAAAGTAAAAACCCTAGTAAAACGAACACTTTTACCAAAACATTCGCTGTCCAATTTTAGTAAAACATTATAAAAATACGCTAACTAATGCGACAGCGCGCCAACAACCAACGAAACTCTACTTAATCCGAACATTAAACGACTCAAAGAGCTGATTTTTCACGCGAATCTCTGTTTGAGCCGACGCTAAATCAATATTTAATTGATGCACCATTTGTTCAAGTTTTTGAATTTGGGAAGCATATTGAATTGCCGACTTTTCTTTCTCCTGGGCGTGGTCAGATTCCAGTTGTTCCAGCTGCCGCTCTAAATGATAAAGTTGTTTACGTGATGCATTCAGCTCTGTAGTGAGTCGAGCGTTATCCTTATTGAGCTGAGTAATCTCTGTTTGTTTTATTGAAAGCGTTTGATTTAATTGACGAATATCGGCTTGAAGCTGCTGGATTTGGTTTTCATGTCGTCGTTGATCCTGGTCCCTCTGGTCTTTCGATGCATTTCTGTAATGCTCCAACGCTTCCCTCGAATGCAAATGTTTTTCTTCAATGGATAGTATATGGTTATTCCTTTCCTCAAGCTGCTGAATTTTATCGGCAAGGTGCTGTTCCAACTTACCTACACTTACATTCAATACTTGATGATTGGTCAAAAGAGATTCATGCTCTTGTTCAATGGTTTTGTTTTTAGCTTGAAGTTCGTTAATTTGTTGTTGAGCCCCCTCCAACTGGCGAGCTAACCCTTCTTTTTGGGATTTCAAGGTATTGATACTGACCTGATAGTTCTTTTGAGCCTCCTCAACGACTTGTTGCGCTTCCTGATGTAGTTGTAGGGACAGATTTTCTACAAGTGAGAGAACCAACTCACTCACCCCAGCTTTCTTACCTACATTCTCTTCAGATGCTATCTCCCTTAAATAATTGCTAATAGTTGTTTTAGAGCCAGTGTTTCCCAACTCCACCCGAACGGCGTCGATTGAAGGGTTCTCGCCCCTCGCAATGATTGCATTTCGTGCCTTTTTGACTTGTATTTTGTTGACGCCGCTATTTGCCATTATCATGCCCCCCCCCTCAGATTATTTCGTACCGTATTACGTACTATGTAATTACATACTAAATTAGAATAATAAAATGATCAACAATCGACCAAATGTAACATTAGATAATGGAGCGTTATCTAATGTTATTAGGTTATTGATTAAAATATGGCTACAAAAGCAGTACAGAAGTGAATGGCCTGCGGAAATCTAATGCCAACGTAGATTCTTGGAGCTAGAATAGAAATATGCCTCGATACATACTGTTAGTTGTATTATTGCTCAGCATCCTGATGCCCCTTCAAGTGGCGGCAGAAGTCTTGCTGTCTGCATCGCCATGCCCTGAGAAAATGACCATGACGATGGATGATATGGAGAGTAGCGACTCCATGCCCTGTTGCCCGGATGAAGATGACACGAGCAACCTCAATCCCTGCAAAACTGCGAAAACTTGTCACCTTTGTAAAACACCAGCTCAGGTATATCTACCAGTACCCAGCGTTTTTTCATCACTTGCGGATCTTTCCCTATCATCCAAGCCGCCATTGCAGCGTCTCACAACATTAAATCCCGCCAGTATCTGGCGACCTCCAAGTGCTTCCTGATTGATCTGATAACACTCGCCTGAACCGGTGACGGCTATAACCTGACACTGCTTATTGGGCGGACGTTTTTTATCGTCTTTTAGGAATTTTTTGTATGAAACCTCATTCTCTACGTTTGTGGGTGTCCGTTGCAGTGGGTGCTCTGGTGCTGGGTCTTGGCATAGGCTCGAAATGGCAATCAGGGTTAGTAGTCGATGCTACAACATCCACTCCAGCCGAACAGGAACCCAAGGTGCTCTATTGGTATGACCCCATGGTGCCTGACCGGCATTTTGACAAACCGGGGCCATCACCTTTTATGGATATGGATCTGGTACCCAAATATGCGGCGCCATCAACCCAGGAATCGGGGCTAACCATTGATGCAGCCCTGGTGCAAAACCTCGGTATGCGCAAAGCCAGGGTGCAGCGCCTACCAATACATAGCGAGCTGGAAGTCGCTGGGCAATTGCAATTTAACCAGCGCAACCAGGCGATAGTGCAATTGCGCGCGGCGGGGTTTGTGGAAAAAGCCTGGCCGCTAGCGGTGGGTGACAAGGTCAGTGCCGGTCAGCCGCTTGCCGAATTCCAGATACCCGAATGGCTGGACGCCCAAAATGAGCTGCTCTCCCAACCGATTGACCAGAATCCTCATTTGTTAGCGACATTGCGTGCACGCCTGCAATTACTCGGGATGCCCAATGCCTTGATTGCCAGAGTGGAAAAAACCCGCCAACCAGAGACCCGTGTAACCATCACGTCACCCATCTCGGGTGTGGTGGATATGCTGGATGTTAAAGTCGGTATGGCGCTGACCGGTGGTGCTACTCTGGCAAAAATTAACAATCTGGACAGCCTGTGGCTGGATGCTGCCATTCCTGAAGCACGAGCAACCGGCTTGCGCGCAGGTGACAAGGCAATTTTCAATTCCGCTAATCCCGGTGACCCTGTACTGATCGGCACGCTGGAATACCTGTTGCCATCTATCAATGTCGGCTCCCGCACCTTGACTGCCCGTATCCTGTTGGATAATCCCGAAGGACGCCTGAAACCCGGCACCAGTGGACGTGTAATCTTGCAATCATCCACTGGAGAAACCGGATTGTTTGTACCCACTGAGTCGGTAATCCGCACGGGAAAACGGGTGTTGGTGATGCTGGCTGAGGCTGGTGGCAAATTTCGCCCAGTGGAAATTATTACTGGCCATGAGGTGGGTAACCAAACACTCATCAGCGAGGGTTTAGAGGAGGATCAGGAGGTGGTGGTCAGCGGCCAGTTCCTGTTGGACTCTGAAGCCTCCTTTTTGGGAATTGCACCAAAAACAGCGGGAGGACACGACCATGATTAGCCGGTTGATTCATTGGTCTGTCGCCCACCGGGTTTTGGTGCTTTTAACCTCGCTGTTGCTCAGCGGCTGGGGAGTTTGGGCCATCAAATCCACACCCATTGATGCCTTACCCGACTTATCGGATGTGCAAGTCATTATCCGCACCAGCTTCCCCGGCCAAGCGCCCGAGCTGGTGGAAAACCAGGTGACTTACCCCTTGGCCAGCAAAATGCTTTCGGTGCCCGGCGCTAAAACCGTGCGCGGTTATTCAATGTACGGCGATAGTTTTGTGTATGTTTTGTTTGAGGATGGCACCGATCTTTACTGGGCGCGCTCCCGCGTTTTGGAGTCCTTGAGCCAAATGCAAGCGCAGCTACCGGCCAGCGCCACTCCGGCATTGGGGCCGGATGCCACCGGTGTGGGCTGGATATTCCAGTACGCCCTGGTCGATAAGACGGGCCAACAGGATATTGCCCAATTGCGAGCATTGCAGGATTGGTTCCTGCGTTTTGAACTGGCGCCTTTACCGGATGTGGCCGAAGTCGCCGCTATCGGCGGTATGGTCAAGCAATACCAAGTGGTGCTGGACCCGATCCGCCTTGCAGCCCATAACTTGTCCCATGAGGCGGTGATTACCGCTGTGCAGCAGGCTAATCAGGAAACTGGTGGCGGTGTTCTTGAGCTGGGTGAAGCCGAACTGATGATCCGTGCCAGCGGTTACTTGCGCACATTGGATGATTTCAAATCTATACCGCTAAAGTTGGTGGAGAACATTCCCGTTACCCTGGCCGATGTTGCCCACATCCAGCTCGGGCCGGAAATGCGCCGGGGTATTGCGGAACTGGATGGAGAAGGTGAAGTCACCGGCGGTATTGTGGTGATGCGCTCGGGCGGAAATGCCCGCGCTACTATCGCAGCGGTTAAGGAAAAATTGGCGCAACTTCAAGGCAGTTTGCCAGACGGAGTCGAGATCATCGCCACTTACGACCGCAGTTTGCTGATCGACCGCGCCGTTACCAACCTGACCTATAAACTACTTGAAGAATTTTTGGTGGTTGCACTGGTCTGTGCTTTATTCCTCTGGCATTGGCGCTCTGCGTTGGTAGCGATTGTGGCCCTGCCACTTGGGGTGTTGATTGCTTTTGTAGTGATGCGCTACCAGGGGATCAACGCCAATATCATGTCCCTTGGCGGCATTGCCATTGCCATAGGGGCGATGGTGGATGCAGCCATCGTTATGATTGAAAATGCCCACAAACATCTGGAGCGATGGCAGCAGCAACATCCCGAGCAAGAACTCATCGGTGAGAAACGCTGGCAGGTATTGACCCAGGCTGCTGCTGAGGTGGGACCCGCGCTGTTTTTCTCGCTGCTTATTGTCACTCTCTCGTTTATTCCGGTATTTACGCTAGAAGCACAGGAAGGTCGGCTCTTTGGCCCACTCGCGTTCACCAAAACTTACGCGATGGCAGCAGCAGCTGGTTTGTCTATCACGCTAATTCCAGTGCTGATGGGTTACTGGATTCGTGGCCGGATTCCGGAGGAACACCAAAACCCCATCAATCGCTGGCTGATCCGGGGTTATCGTCCACTGTTGACCGGAGTTTTGCGTCACCCGAAAACGACACTGGGTTTTGCATTGGCGGTATTACTGAGCACCGCCTGGCCACTGAGCCAGCTGGGCAGTGAATTCCTGCCGCCGCTGGACGAAGGGGATTTACTGTACATGCCCAGTGCCTTGCCGGGGTTAAGTGCCCAACAGGCCAGCCGCTTGCTGCAACAAACAGATCGGCTGATTAAAACTGTCCCGGAAGTGGAGCGCGTGTTTGGCAAGGCTGGCCGCAGCGACAGCGCTACTGATCCGGCCCCGCTGGAGATGTTTGAAACTACCATCCAGTTTAAGCCCCGTGATCAGTGGCGCCTCGGCATGACTCCCGAAAAACTCATGGCTGAACTGGATGCACGGGTCAAAATACCGGGGCTATCCAATATCTGGATTCCGCCCATCCGCAACCGCATCGATATGCTGGCCACCGGGATCAAAAGCCCCATCGGCGTCAAGGTTGCAGGCCAGAACCTGGCCGATATAGACCATGTCGCCCAACAGGTTGCGCAAGTTGCCAAAACCGTCCCCGGTATCTCCTCGGCAGTTGCCGAGCGCTTGGGTGGTGGGCGCTATCTTGATATCCAGTTCGACCGCGCTGCACTCGCACGTTATGGTCTGAGCATCACTCAGGCGCAGTCCGTAGTAAGCAGTCTAATTGGCGGCGACAATATTGGTGAAGTCGTAGATGGACGTGCACGTTTCCCTATCAACCTGCGCTATCCGCGCGATTGGCGTGACAGCATTGGCAAGCTGCAAAACCTACCCATCATTACTCCACTCGGCAGCCAAATCACACTGGGTACGATTGCCACCATCAAGGTCACCGATGGCCCCAGCATGCTCAAAAGCGAAAATGCCCGCCCCACCAGTGTGGTTTACATTGATGTACGCGACCGCGACTTGGGATCGACGGTGAGAGATCTACAACAAACCATTAAGCAACAGGTGACTTTACTACCGGGCACCAGTATCAGCTACGCAGGCCAGTTTGAATTTATGGAACGCGCCAATGCCCGCCTGCAATGGATTGTCCCGGCAACGCTCGTTATCGTTCTTGTGCTGTTATTCCTGACCTTTTCCCGCCTGGATGAAGCCCTGTTAATCATGGGCACTTTACCTTTTGCATTAACTGGCGGCATTTGGCTGTTATACCTGATGGACTACGAGCTATCAGTTGCAACAGCCGTCGGGTTTATTGCACTGGCCGGGGTGTCTGCCGAATTCGGGGTAATCATGTTGCTCTACCTGAAACAGGCCTGGCAGCGGCGCATCGAATTGGGCACTACAACACAGCAGGATTTGCTTGATGCTATTCAAGAGGGTGCTGTGTTGCGCATTCGCCCCAAAATGATGACGGTGACAGTGATTGTTGCGGGGCTAATGCCGATTTTTCTCGGCAGTGGTACCGGCTCGGAAATTATGAGCCGTATTGCCGCACCCATGGTGGGCGGCATGATCACGGCACCCTTATTGTCGTTGTTTTTATTGCCGGTGGTTTATCAGTTAATGAGAGGCTCTGCTCTTCATAAATCCCAGCAGTAGTAATGCTACTGCTGGGTAGTGCCAACGCTGAAGGCTCACCCGTCTCAGGTATTAACTCGCACTAGTGTGCGGTTATAAATCCATTTTCCAGCCAAGTGTTATTACCCGTCCACGCCCTGATACATAATTGTCATCGGTGGTGGCAGGGTAAGATTGCGAAAAGTAAGTGATATATTCTTCAGCGAACACATTCTGGATACCGAGCGTTAATTTACCCGCAGATAAAGTATCGTAAGTCATGATGAGGTCCACCAAATCGTAACCTTCAAAATTATGTTGCGGCAAACCACCATCAAAATCGCGATCCAATAATTTTGAATATTGCAAACGTGCATCGAATTGTTGTGTAAGCGAACCCTCTACAAAACTATTCCAACGGTTGGCGGCAATATTGCGGCCATCCAAATCTTTATCAACCTTGCCATCGGCATTGGAATCATAACGGCCATCAAGATTGCTGTAGGCAGTCCCTATTTTTATGCCCGATGAAAATTGGTAACTGGTAGTAATTTCCCAGCCGTCTATTTCCGTTTTTTCGCGACGAATCTGACCCGCACCATTGACCACTTGTATGCGCGATCCCAAATCCGAATCAGACCAAAAGTAACTGGCATCCAAAGCAAAACCAGCAATTTTGTAGTTAACGCCAGTTTCAATGTTATCGGCGACCACTGGCTGTAGATCCACTAACGAATCCACGGTCTGATTAGGCGTATTTACCGCACGCAAAATTAAACCGGCATCAGGCATAGTGAAGCCTTGGGTGTAAGAGGAAAACAATGTAACTTGATCGCTTAGGTCATAAACGAGCCCGAAGTTGCCCAGTGTTTTCTCAAAACTGGGTGTACCGCCGCTGACAAATGTGGATTTGGCACTGGCGATGGTAGTGAAATCCGGCACGTCTAATTCAACATGTTCACTGCGTGCTCCCGCAGAAATACGCAGCCTATCACTCAACAGGGATTGTTCCAGTTGTAACAGGCCAGCCCAGCCACGATAGATCATTTCCGGTACCCACACTCGCCCGGTTTGCGCTAACTCCTGCAAGGTTTTGTCTTGCAAATAGTCCAGACCGGCTACCAGCTGTAGCCCTGACCAGAGAGAGTCTTCTTTGCTATAGGTGAGTTTTACGCCAAATTTTTCTGAGTCCAACGCAGATTGCTCTACCAGTGTTCCAACCGGCGCAATCGCAGCGTCTTGTAATGCAGCGAAAATCCCGGCACCGTAGAGGGCATAAAAATCATAATAAAAAGCCTGTGCGTTAAGGTTGCCGCCATAGAGATTTTTCTCTGTAAAAGTGACGGCGATATTGCTGGCTTCGTTATAGGTTGGCTCGGCTGGCGGCTCTCCTTCGGTTGATGTAGCGGGAATACCATTTTCAATATCACCAGCTATACCAACATAATCCCCATCGCCTGCTAATTTAAAATAATTTCCGGTGACTTCAAGGCGGCGTACATCACTAAAGTCGTAGCCGAATTTCGTAAACACGTTTTTAGTTTTGCTATCCATGGTATCGCCTTGAGTTGTGTCTGCACCCACAGGATTACCATAACCGTCGTAATATAAATCCTGTGCATCAAAGGTGGCTCCGATCACAATATCGGCCGCGCCGGATTTTTTGCCGAGAATGCCAGTGGTACGGAAATGCAAACCATCATTTTCAAAATTATCGCTTTCCAATTCGACGCCAACGCGCTGCAAAAGATTACCGTCGCTGGGCGCGCTGATGGTCACATAATTAATTACCCCTCCAGTGGCCCCTACACCTTGAATCGCATTAGCACCGTAGAGAACCTCTACCCGCTCCACGAATTCCGAATCAATAGTGAAACCACTGCGCTCACCATTGCGCAGCGGAGTGGATTGGGGAATGCTGTCTACCATATAGAGCGGTGTTCTGCCGCGCAGAGTAACGCCCGTCGTCGTCATTTTCTGGCGACTGGGCGTGAGGCTCGGTACTGAAAAACTCAAACTATCCAGCAGGCTTGAACTAACGGCGAGCTGTTGTTCTATTGCATCGCGATCTAATAGTTTGACTGTATTTGGAATAGACGAGATGGTGCGATTGGTGCGTGTTGCTGTAACTACCAGCTCTTCAATATCTGTTTGCGCTAAAGCATTAATGGATAGACTAGCTATAAATAAAGCAAGTTTTGCTTGCACGAAACAGTTGTTAGTTAAAATCATGTACTTGGGCCTCGGCTATTCTTCGATGTTTAGAACCACTATCTACTGACAATAAATCACAAATGATTATTATTCTTATTATAGATTGACGCTTATGTGATGACAAGCGCCACTAATGGCCTGACACAGGTTTAAATGGAGATTTGATTGATATGTGGCTCTCTAAAGAGAGCCTGCATCAGAAGATTGAGGTGGGTACAACAAAACAGCAGGATTTGCTTGGAGCTATTCAGGAAGGTGCTGTGTTGCGCATTCGCTCTAAAATGATGACGGTGACAGTGATTGTCGCGGGGCTAATGCCGATTTTTCTCGGCAATGGTACCGGCTCGGAAATCATGAGCCGTATTGCCGCACCTATGGTGGCATGATCACGGCGCCCTTATTGTCGTTGTTTTTATTGCCGGTGGTTTATCAAATGTTGAAAGGACGCTTATTGCAATACAGCACTAACACAAGACTCGCATTAAATATGGATCATGAATAATCATAGGCCCGGGGTTATTCAGGGCTGAAAGAATACTCAAGCTCGATCTAAGTCTGCTTCTGTGGATCTACAGTTTGAAAAAAAGCAGCCCACAAGGGGCTGCAAGACACACACGTAGCATTTTTTGCGCTAAGCCTTTTTCACAAATTCCGACTTCAGCATCATCGGACCAATACCCTCGATACGACAATCAATATCGTGGTCGCCATCCACTAACCGCAATATTTTTATTTTGGTTCCTACTTTCACCACCGATGATGAACCTTTAATTTTTAAATCTTTAATGACAGTAACGAAGTCACCATCCACAAGCGGATTGCCGTTGGCATCACGAACCTGTTTGGTGGCTTCTGTATCGCCGCTGGTTTGCGCTTGGGGTGACCACTCGTGGGCGCACTCGGGGCAAATCAGGAGATTTTGATCCTGATAAGTGTATGTCGAGTTGCACTTCGGGCAGGGTGGAAGTTGAGTCATGGATAAATCTCCGGCGAGAACTAAAAATAAAATGTTTCATTTTTCAAGTACAAAAGAAGGCAGTGCCCATTGCGCTTTTACGGCCCAGAGGCGCAAGACCAAAACGCAGAACATGCTAATGAGTGTGTTAACAACGATTGCAAATTGCAGCGCGTCGAGGAGGCAGTAAACAATGCCCCCCAGTGCGCTGGCAGTTGCATAAATTTCACGCTTTAAAATAAGTGGAATATCATTGCAAATGATGTCACGTATCGCACCACCCGCGGTGCCAGTGACCACACCCATCATAATGGCAACCGGTGCAGAGACTGCCGTCTGATGCAGCGCAACCTGCACACCAATCACGGTAAAAACCGCCAGACCAAACGCATCCGAAACAACCATGAGGCGCTGGTCAAAACGGTGCGTAATGCGACGCCCCATCAAAGTGAGAATCACAGCAATCGTCACCAGCAATAAATATACGGGATTGCCAATCCAGCTAACCGGATGAAGGCCCAGTACCAGATCCCGCAAAGTACCACCGCCCAGCGCTGTAATGAACGCGATGACCAGCACACCAAAAATATCCATTGAGCGACGCCCGGCAGCGAGTGCTCCACTGACGGCAAACACCAATACACCAAAACAATCGCTCATGTAGAGCCAATTAATCCCTGTCATTCAGGGGTGCCACTGGTGTTCTGTGGTTGATTGGCATAGGTCGCACCGTGTTTTTCAAGGTATTCCCGGATCAGCTGTCGTACCACTTGGGAAGGGGTGACATCCTGAGACGCACAAAGCTGTTCAAAGGCATCTTTTTTGGTGGGATCAATCAGTACCGTCAAGCGCGCAGTTTTTTGTTCCATATCGTTCTCATCATTGTCAGGTTTATTGCAGGCTAAATGCTGCCTGCTAAACAATGCTCGTTCGCGGTACCTATGACGCCTTTTGGCGGCTCGAAGCACTGTGATTCGCATAATTAACCTCCAGTAGCATACACCATAGGCTTAAAAAATTATAACTTCATTATAATGTTATTAGCATAAAATGATAATGCGTATTATACTGGATCGGTCAAAAACAACTAGGAGGGTAGCCGATGTCACACAGAGCCCATCTGTTTTCCTTGCGTTTTGGGCATGCTCTGCGGGAAAGTTGTTTTGCTGAACCTTACACCGGAACCCGGTTTCGAAAAGATCTGCCGGCAGGTTTGACGGTAGGGATTATTGCGATTCCGTTGGCGATGGCTCTGGCGATTGCCAGTGGAGTGCCTCCGCAATACGGTCTTTACACTGCTGCTATCGCTGGTTTTATCATCGCGCTGACGGGAGGCTCCCGCTTTAGTATCTCCGGCCCTACAGCCGCCTTTGTCGTTATTCTCTATCCCATCACCCAAAAGTACGGCCTTAGCGGTCTGTTAATTGCCAGCCTTATGGCGGGTGCCATGCTGGTGTTAATGGCGCTTTTTCGCTTGGGGCGATTGATTGAATATATTCCCGAGCCAGTAACGCTGGGGTTTACCGGCGGTATTGGGGTGGTGATAGCCACTTTGCAAATTAAAGATTTTTTTGGCTTGCCTATAGCCAGCATGCCTGAGCATTACATTGAAAAGGTCAGCCTTCTTTCACAGTCCTTTGGTCATACTCATTGGCCCAGTGTATTGGTGGCGATTCTGACATTAGCGGTGATGTTGTTATGGCCGCGCCTCAAAACACCGGTGCCTGCGCATTTACCTGCAATCGTTATCGGCAGCCTTGTCGCACTGGTATTGAATAATGCGGGGTTGGATGTGGACACCATCTATTCACGCTTCAACTACCTTTCAGCTGACGGCAGTACCGTACAGGGGATACCGCCGATTCTCCCGAGTTTCGAATGGCCTTGGCTGTACCCAAATGTTAATGGCAACACACTGGTCATTAGTTGGAGTTTGGTGCGCGAATTGTTACCCGCAGCATTTGCAATAGCCATGCTGGGTGCCATTGAATCTTTACTGTGTGCAGTGGTGTTGGATGGCATGAGTGGCAAGCGTCATAGCGCCAACAGCGAGCTATTGGGGCAAGGTATAGGCAATCTCATCGCCCCGTTTTTGGGTGGCATAACCGCGACAGCAGCTATTGCGCGTTCGGCAGCCAATTTCAAAGCGGGAGCAGAATCGCCAGTTGCAGCCATGATTCACGCATTGGTAGTTGTGCTGGGATTGGTGGTATTGGCACCTTTGCTAGGTTATTTGCCCATGCCCGCGATGGCAGCATTGTTGATGGTAGTGGCCTGGAATATGAGTGAAGCTCATAAAAGTCTTCATTTATTCAAGACCTCACAAAACAGCGATCGCTGGATATTTCTGACCTGTCTTTTATTGACAATATTATTCGATATGGTCATTGCTATCACTACCGGTATTTTGTTGGCGGCAATTCTGTTTATGAAAGAAATTGCCGAGATGACTCGTGTAGTTGACATCACGCAAAACAAACAGTATTTGCAAAAAGCAGTTCCGGAAAATTACCGCATCTTCAAAATTACCGGCCCCTTATTTTTCGCTGCTGCCGATAAAATATTTGGCGAGCTGACTCGTTACTGTGAACGTGACAAAGTCATTATTTTATATCTCGATAACGTTACCATGCTGGATGCAGGCGGAATTTCTGCGCTTACCAAGCTCATCGAACACTGCAAAAAAAATAGCGCTCAACTCATTCTCACCGATATTCAATTTCAACCCTTGAAAGCGCTTGCAAAAGCCAACATTCAAGCAATTGACAATGTCTTCCAATTCCGTTCATGCCTACATCAGGCACTGTAAAAAAAAGGTACTATTTTTCTATGAGGCTTTCTGAATTAACGCAAGCGATCGAGAGTAACCAAATAACGCATGTAGACATCATGAGAAATCCCGCTGTACTTTCTGAATGGGTAATTTGGTTAAGGGATCATGAAGGGAAAAGTTTTTTACTCTCTGATGAATTCGATAACGCAATTATCAGCCATGATTTGGATCATTTAGTCCTGCTGCTTCGTACAAGTGGAATTAAGCAGGCTGGAATTAATATTTAATGGTGTTGTATGAGTCTGCTCGATATTTTTTTTAGAAATGATCCAACTTACCAAGGCAATTTGGTGCATATGGATGCGGATTCCTTTGGTGAAATTTGGGTGATTGATTATCCCGATCATCGAATCCTGAGCTTTGGTTCCATTTTTGAACAAAGTGCGTATTCATTTGATCATCCGCATCAATTGTTTCATGAATATACCCGCATCATGATGTTGGCCTTGAGTTATTTATCGCCCAAGCACATCACACTCATTGGACTGGGTGGTGGTAGTTTATTAAGAAGCTTGCATCATTGTTTGCCGGATGCAGACTTTCATGTGATTGAGCTTCGACAAAAAGTCTATGAAACAGCAAAAACCTTTTTTGATATACCGATTGATGATCGGGTTAGTTATTCAATCGAAGATGCTGCAGAAATAATTGCTAAATTACCTTACAAGGGCACTGATATTATTTTTTCCGATATCTACGATGCTTATGGTATGAACTCGCTACAAGTCCAACATAGATTCATACGTCATTGTTCTCGTGCACTTTCTTCTGATGGATGGCTGGTAATTAATTTTCATCGGTTACCTGATATTGAATCCACTTTTTTCAAAGATTTATTAGGCCATTTTGGAACTGTAAAAATTTGCTCCGGAAAAGAGTTGAACCATGTGGTGTTTGCTGGAAAACCATTCACCATCAATCGTTCTTTGATACCAGAAAGAATCAAACAACTCGAAACCCTAATGAATCAACCCTTTCAATCTTTATATTCAAGAGTCAATCGCCTGAACACAGGAGAATAGATGTGAACAAAACAATAACGGTTATTCGCGGTGATGGTATTGGTCCAAGCATAGTGGATTCAACTATCAATATTTTAGAGGCTGCGGGATGTAAATTTGACTATGATTATGTCGATGTTGGCGAACAAGCGCTAGTACATCATGGTTCATTGTTGCCCTCATCTACAATAGATTCGATCTCTCGCAATAGAATCGTATTAAAAGGGCCGTTGGCAACTCCTATTGGTGCTGGCCACACATCGTTAAATGTGAATCTGCGTCAATTATTTAATTTATACGCCAACGTTCGCCCCGTTATTTCGATACCCGGAATTAAATCGCGTTATGAAAATATTGATATCATAACAGTCAGAGAAAATACTCAAGGTCTTTATTCTGGGGTAGGACATACGCTTTCCGATGATGGTGAAACAGCTGAAGCAAAAAGTGTAATTACGCGAAGTAAATCCGCTGATATAGTGACATTTGCTTATGAATTGGCTCGCCATGAAAAACGCAAAAAAGTTACTATTGTGCATAAAGCCAATATTTTAAAATCCACATCCGGTTTGTTTTTGCAAGTTGCCCGTGAAATCGCCAGTCGATATACCGATATTGAAACCAATGAAATGATTATCGACAATGCTTGTATGCAATTGGTTATGCAACCTGAGCAATTTGATGTCATAGTCACAACGAATTTATTTGGCGATATTATTTCAGACTTGTGTGCCGGGTTAGTTGGTGGATTGGGTTTAGCGCCCGGTGCAAACATCGGAAAATTTTATGCAATCTTTGAGGCTGTTCATGGTACAGCACCGGATATAGCAGGAAAAAATATTGCAAATCCTAGCGCGATGATTCTTGCCGCCATACAAATGCTCCGATATCTCCAACATCATGATAGCGCAGACAAAATCACTAACGCATTACGCGCGACGATCTTGGCGGGTGACAACACCACTCCCGATTTGGGTGGTAACGGGTCAACCACTGATTTCACTTTTTCTGTTATCAGCCGGTTATAAATTATGTTAAGCAATGAACAAATTCAAAATTTCAAAAAATGGGGATTTCTAGTGCTACGGGATTTTGCACCCGCAGGATTTTGCCAGTCACTCATGTTATTAGTGGAGACTCAAATAAAAAATAAGAAATTTCCTGTTGAATATGAGTCCGACATGGGGTATCCAGGAGCACCTCTCTCACGTACCGACGAGGGAGGTTTAACGCCGCGACGATTACTGGCAGCAGCAGAACGTGATCCACGCTTTTTATCTTGGGCAACGCATCGAGAATTACATGAAATACTTCAGCAATTGCTTGGAGATGCGATTTGCCTTTCTCAATCTCATCACAATTGCATCATGACCAAATACCCCAACTACTCCAGTAGCACCGGGTGGCATAGGGATAGTCGTTACTGGAATTTTGAACAACCTGAATTGATATCGGCTTGGCTCGCACTCACAGACGAACGCCCAGATAACGGCTGCTTGTGGGTTTTACCGACTTCACATCGATGGGAAATAGAATCATTTCAGTTGGATGAAAAGCAATTTTTGCGTACCGATGTTGCAAGAAATAAAGAGCTGGTCGAACGTGCAATTGCGATTGAATTAAATCAAGGTGATCTATTGTTGTTCCATAGCAATCTTTTCCATGCTGCCGGAAAAAATGCCACTAACACCAAAAAATCTTCATTGGTTTTTACTTATCGCGCTGAAAGTAATCGACCAAAACCTGGAAGTCCATCAACCAAAAAACCGGATATTATGTTGCGATAACTTGAATGGCTTTATGAACTGCTTTCGTTTTTCTATTTAACGACCAGTAATCTCATCAAAAATCCAATCTCGAAATGCCTTCAATTTCGGCAAATTGAAAGCGGCTGAATCTGGACGTTTTGCCGGACCTCTAATTAAGCGACGTTAAAAAATCCAAGCCATACTAGAGATTTATGCAATCAAGGATTATAAAACTCACCCTGCTTGCGCAGATAAAACCACCAATTCAACAGTACACACACTAAATAAAATACGGCAAAACCTAACATCGCAAATTCAGGCGTTGCGGCCTTAATTTGTTCGCCAAAAACTTGTGGAATATAAAACGCGCCATAACCTGCGACAGCGGATGTCCAGCCGAGTGCAGGGCCCGCCTGCTCTTTTGGAAAAATGTTCGCTATTGATCGAAAGGTTGAACCATTACCGATTCCACTAGCAGCGAAGAGTCCGAGAAAGACTAAAAAAAATGGTAAAAAATATTGTTCAGGGTGTGCGGATTGATAAGCTTTTTGCATGTAATAAGCTGCAGCAATAGACAAGATTACCATTGCCAAGGCACAGGCTTGTGTTACGCGTGCACCACCAAATTTATCTGCCACCCATCCGCCAACCGGACGTATCAAAGCGCCAATAAAAGGCGCTATCCAGGCATAAGTCAGAGCACTGGGCGCATTAGGATTGACCGTGTTGTGAGTCATCACACCATCGAGTGAAACGTGACTAAAACCAAAAATAACTTGAATTGATAACGGAAATGCGGCTGAAAATCCAATAAAGGAACCAAAGGTCATCACATACAAAATACTCATCACCCAAGTGTGTCGATTGTTGAAGATACGATATTGGCGTTCCAGGCTGGATTTGATCGTACCAGGCAAAGCTTTTAATAACATCACAGTTAAAAACAACACCAGTACCAATACCAATTCTTTAGGTATGCCAAAGCCCGAGCCGTTGACGCTGGCGGGCATAATCAACCACAAACCAAGTGCAGAAGTCGCAAAACCTATGATCATCATCATGAGTATGATGGCGAACGAATACCACGCACTTTTTAAATTGGGTGTTACATCCGGAGTGTTGATATTGTTCATGCCAAACCAGATAGCAAACGCAAGCGGGATTAACAACAGCAACCACAAAAAGCCCGCATTTTGAATCCAGGTAGGCGCCCCGGCAGGGATAGATCCGATCAAGGTGCCACTGGCAGATTTGAGAATCATGGGGTCGCCACCTAATACGCCGAAGGCCCCAAAGGTCATAAACAAAGGAACCAATATTTGCATAGTGGTCACACCGAAATTACCTAAGCCGGCGTTTAATCCCAATGCCAAACCTTGCTGTTTACGTGGAAAAAAGAAACTGATGTTGGACATGGACGCCGCGAAATTGCCGCCACCAATTCCCGACAACAACGCCATCAATTGAAACACCCAAAATGGTGTCGCGGGATCTTTCAATGCCATGCCCGTACCTATAGCAGGTAGCATCAACAAACTGGTCGTCAAAAAAATTGTGTAGCGACCCCCGCAAAGACGAATAAAAAAGCTCGATGGAATTCGCAATGTTGCACCAGTTAGCCCTGCGATAGCGCTCAGGCTGAATAGATCGCCTGCCGCATAGGGAAATCCCAAATTCAGCATCTGTACGGTGATAATGCTCCATTGCATCCATACCGCAAAACCACAAAGCAGCCCAGGAATCGATATCCATAGGTTGCGAGTTGCAATGGCTTTGCCTGTAGTGTCCCAAAACTCCTGTTGTTCCGGTTCCCAGCGCTTAAGGTCGGGCATATATGATCCTCACCAGTTTTACTTTACAAGCACTATGGCGTTTGCCCCTACGCAAGACCATTCAACTTGAGAGTTAAGCAAACTGATTAGTGGTGTTAGACAATTTGCTCCGAGTAGGTAGAAAAAATTTTCAGCAATACCACCAAAGAGGCATTCAGTGGCTTTGCGCTGCGAGAGCAGTTAATTTGTGCCGCACAAATCGTTAAACTGCATGAAAATCAAATAGTACGCAGGAGAATCCCGTGAGTAATGAAAATGCCACCATCATGTTGGTTGACGATCACCCACTGCTACGAAAAGGATTACGCCAACTTATTACCCTTTCGGGTGAAATGGATGTGGTGGCAGAGGCCAGCAATGGCACTGACGCCATCAAGCTCGCGGTTGAACTTGATCCAGATTTAATTTTGCTGGATTTAAACATGCAAGGAATGGATGGATTGGAAACTCTTAGGTGTTTGCGCAATGAAGGTGTCACATCACGGATTGTGATGTTAACCGTGTCCGATGCTGATGAAGATGTGCTAAATGCAATTTCTGCCGGAGCCGATGGCTATCTATTAAAAGATATGGAACCGGAAGATATGTTGGTGCAAATTGAACGTGCACTTTCCGGAAAGATGGTATTGAGCGAAGCCATTACCCAAGTTCTAGCAACAGCAATTCGAAATCCTACGGGCAAAACAGAAGCAGCGAGTGATAGCCTCACTCAACGCGAATTAGAAATTCTTAAATTGATTGCGAAAGGACTCAGCAATAAATTAATTGCACGTGAATTGGATATTTCCGACGGCACAGTGAAGGTTCACGTTAAACATTTATTGAAAAAACTTCATTTACGTTCTCGTGTTGAAGCAGCAGTGTGGATGATTAACCAACAAGGTCCAGCCTAAATGAGTTGCTGCTCGCAACCGGGTTTACTCGCCTTTGATCAAGCGCTATCGCATATTGTGCAACAGCTACTGCCGATCACCGACACTGAAGAGATTGATTTGGACCATGCCTTGGATCGCGTATCAGCAGATACTATCCTCGCGCCAATTTCGGTTCCCTCCAGTGATAACTCAGCAATGGACGGCTATGCCATTCGTGCGAGCGACAACAACTCGCCTCAGCGAGCGTTTAGGATTATCGGGCAATCGTTAGCGGGACATCCTTTTATATTTCCAACGTCAGAATGTGCACTCTCCGAGTACCAAGCAGTGCGAATTATGACGGGCGCAACTATTCCTGCAGGTGCTGATACGGTCGTCATGCAGGAACTTACCAGTGTTGTTGACGAGCAACTCATCATTAACACCAGCATCAAACAAGGCGACAATATTCGTCGCACTGGTGAAGATATTGCCCAAAATTCACCCGTTATCCAAAAAGGACATCGCGTTACTGCACTGGATATTGGTTTGCTGGCATCACTTGGTATTGCAAAAATTAAAGTCTATCGTCAATTACGTGTTGCCTTGATCAGCACGGGAGATGAATTATTGGCTGCTGGCGAGACTGCTGTTAGAGGAAAAATTTTCGATTCCAATCGTCCTCTATTAAAAGCTTTATTGCAGCGATTAAATATTAAGCTTCAGGACTTCGGCATAATTCCAGACAATCCAGACTTACTCAGCAGTACCTTTGTAACCGCCGCCACATCAGCGGATGCAATAATTTCTACGGGTGGTGTTTCAGTGGGTGATGCGGATTACACAAAAACTGTACTCAGCGATTTAGGCAATATTAATTTTTGGAAACTCGCCATAAAACCAGGCAAGCCGTTTGCATTTGGCCGAATCAACAATTGTTGGTTTTTCGGATTACCCGGAAATCCGGTGTCCACTGCTGTGACTTATCATCAATTAGTTGTTCCCGGATTACGAAAACTGGCGGGAGAAATTCAAAAAGCGCCCCTAAACATAAATGCTATTGCAAAACAGACTTTCAAAAAACAACCTGGCAGAACGGATTTTCAACGTGGAATTTTATTTCAGGAAAATGGAATCAACACTGTACTCAGTACTGGCTCTCAAAGTTCTGCTGTGTTGAGCGGTATGGCGAATGCGAATTGTTTTATTCGTCTTGACGCTGAACGCGGTTCGGTTGCACCAGGCGAAACTGTAACTGTAATCCCTTTTGATCAAACCATTCGTTAACATTGAATATGATTGACTCCATCGCCATTTTTATTCTTGTTGGTATTTTTGCAGCAGCCATGCTGTATTCATCTGTCGGCCATGCGGGTGCATCGGGTTATATCGCGGTGATGGCATTGGCTGGGCTTGCGCCGGATCAGTTAAAACCTGCAGCTTTGATACTGAATATTTTGGTTGCCAGTATCGCCAGCGTTAAGTATTACCGGGTGAATGCATTTTCCTGGAGACTACTCTGGCCGTTAATTGTGACTTCTATACCCTGTGCATTTTTAGGCGGCGCCTTCACACTTGCACCGCAGTATTACAAACCTGTGTTGGGGTTAGTATTAATCTACGCAGCAGTCCATTCATTTTTAACGGCGAAAACTATTTCTGACCAGATTCGCGCCCCGCATCACTGGGTATTATTTTTAGTAGGGGCGATGATTGGATTTTTATCCGGTTTGATTGGTGTGGGTGGCGGTATATTTTTAAGTCCCATCTTGCTTTTTTTACGCTGGGGAGAAACGCGTGTTGTATCGGGTGTTGCCGCTGCATTTATTCTGGTCAATTCAATATCAGGATTAGTTGGCGTGATGACCAAACAACCAGAATTACCTGCAGGGTTGAGTTACTGGGCAATCGCAGCAATTGCCGGTGGATGGCTGGGCTCTGAATTTGGTAGCAAACGATTAAACAACACCCGCATTCGGCAAATCCTTTCCATTGTATTGTTGATCGCCGGATTTAAAATGCTGTTTGCTTAATATCCCAGCGCATTGCTTTAGTCGCATCACTGACTTTTGCATCTACCCACTGAGTTAATACTTCATTCGTTATTTTGTTACACAGAGTTTCTTTTTTCCAAAAGGGAGCCCGCGTTTTTAATTGATCCATCAAAAACTGCGATGCTTCAAAGGCTGCCGTTCGGTGTGCACTGGTTACAGCAACTAACACAATCTGATCCGAAAGAGTCAAAGAACCCACTCGATGAATGATTACAATTTTCTGTAATTGCCATCTATCCGCAGCCGATGCTGCTAAATCCTCTAACACTTTTTGTGTCATCGCAGGATAGTGTTCCAGACTAAGTTCGATGAGCTGAATGGAATCGATAAAATCTCTTACAAATCCGACAAACATAACAGCAGCACCGGTTTGACTATTGTTTCGTAGTATCGGATAAATTTCGCATAAATCAAAGTCAGCGTACTGCACTCGCACATCGAATTGACAACCAGAACTCACTACTTCCAATTTCAACCCCCGGTAACGGGTGGAAAAAATGCGACTTCGTCTCCTGGTTGCAGCTGCGTATCTAAACTAGCCATAACCAAATTATGCGAAATCAAAATATTTTTGCTTGCAAGCAATTCAGACCATTTTGGATTCAATTCAATAATGTGCGCTAACAAATCCTGAATTTTTCCACCTGAAAAACCATCAACAAAAAGTTCAGAACATTGTAAACGCTCACGTAAGTTTGCAAAAAAACACACTTTAATCATCACGTTTCTCCTTTTTCCAATGCCCGTGTTTACCGCCACACTTTTGTTCCAGATAAACATTTTGAATTTCCATATTCATATCTACTGCCTTGCACATATCATAGACTGTCAGTGCAGCAACACTTGCAGCAGTTAATGCTTCCATTTCAACACCTGTTTGCCCCGAATTACGACAGCAACTACTAATGAATACAGTACCTGATGACACCTCGCACTCAAAATCAACCGTAACCTGCGAAAGCGATAACGGATGACATAAGGGGATAAGATCAGAAGTTTTTTTCGCAGCCATGATGCCGGCTATACGAGCAACAGCGAGTACATCGCCTTTCTTTAAAGCAGCATTTTTGATCAATTCAATCACATCCGGACGCGTCAACAATGTCGCTCGTGCTATCGCCATACGTTGGGAAATCGGTTTTTCACCAACATCAACCATAGTCGCTGCGCCCGCACTATCGAGATGCGTAAAACTCGGCAATTCATAACTGGAGCTTTGCACATGCCCTCCTCTTTCATCAAACCGATTAGACGCGTGATCCACAAAATTCGCGGGCTGTTTTTTTCAAATGTGGAACAAAATTGCATGGCCCTTGGGTTGAGTCCAACTGATATTTGATAATTTCATCCCAAGCGGTTTTGCATGCGTTGGTAGAACCGGGCAAACAAAAAATGAGTGTGTGATTGGCCAAACCGGCGATAGCGCGAGATTGAATAGTGGATGTACCTATACTGCGAAAAGAAACCTGTCGAAATAATTCTCCAAAACCTTCCACTTTTTTATCAAACAAAGGTTCCAGGGCTTCAGGCGTTGAATCGCGATCGGTAAACCCGGTTCCACCTGTTATCAAAATAACTTGCACTGATTCATCTGCTATCCATTGCGAGCAGACGGCACGCATTTGATAAATATCATCTTTAACAATTTTTCTTGCTGCTAATTGATGGCCTGCCCCCAGCAATCGCTCAACCAGACTATCTCCAGAAGTATCATTAACTGCCGTACGCGTATCAGAAACAGTTAATACGGCTATGGATAAAGGTAAGGTGATGTCAGTCGTGTTGTGAGCCATAAAGTGTTAAATCCTGTCTAAATAAAAATTAACCTGCGTGTTTATTTTCAACCACCAATCATCGCTAATTGTTTGGTTGATCCCGTTTGTTGTTGATGCAAATTATGCCCGGCAGTTTTGTGAATAATAGCTTGCTGCAAAAACGCTATAACCGGTTGTGGATCGTCAGACTGCAACAATGCACGAAAGGACAAATGTTTTTCCGCAAACAGGCACAAATATAATTCCGCTTGGCTGGACACACGCAGGCGATTGCAACTTGCACAGAAGTCCTGACTGTAAGGCATAATTAATCCAATAGATCCTTCATAATCCGGATGACTGTATTCTTTTGCCGGGCCAGCATCAGCACCACGAATGTTTTGTACCCAACCGTTTATGAGTAAATATTCACGAATATAGTCTGCACTTAAGTGCTGTCTGGAAAAAAAATCTGCGTTATCGCCTGTTCGCATCAGCTCGATAAACCGCAAAGTGATGGGACGGGCTTTAATAAAATCTAAAAAGCTATTTAACTCTTCTGCATTTTGTTCCCGAAGTAATACGGTATTAATTTTTACTTGCCTGAACCCTAAATTTTGAGCGGTCTCCAATCCATTTAAAATGCTGTTTAACTTTCCACTTCCTGTTATCAACTGAAACATTTCCGGCCGCAAACTATCCAAGCTCACATTGATTGCATCAAGCCCTGCTTGCCGCCAAGCTTGTACATCCTGCTCTAATCGAAAGCCGTTAGTGGTTAAAGCGACCGACTTGATTCCGGGAATCGATTTGCAACATCTGATCACATCGTTAATATCACGACGCAAGGTGGGCTCGCCGCCCGTAAGCCTAATTTTTTCAGTACCCAAGAGAGCAAACGCCGTCACCAATCGACGAATTTCAATTAGCGTTAGATCATTTGACATGGAATGACATTCACTGCCATCCGGTAAGCAGTAGTTGCATTTGAAATTACACTTTTCAGTAAGCGACAAACGCAAATATCGAAACGAACGGGAAAAATTGTCCGTTAAAGGTTGAGTCAACATAAAACACCTTTCCAAATTCGGGAGGCTTTTTCATTTCTGAAAAAACCCATTGGCTTATTGCCATAGTCGACATTGACCTTAGGTCGATAAGCTCGGCGTGAACTTATGCTAGTTGATCCAGATGTAAATTGTTATTGCCGTAAGGGAGTGCGCAGACCTACCCCATTGTGGGTAGTCTTGGCTAGAAATGTTTATCAGTTTGTAATAACTGATGTGCAGCAGTCAGCGCTTTGTGCATGTCGCCAATTTGACAACTGGTGTGTTGTTTTTTTTTGAGATCCAATTGAGAAAGTTCCAAATGCCAACGCGGTTCTACTTGGTGTAGCGCCAAGGTATTTTTCACACAGGCTATAGGGCAACCGTCTATAGCTAAAATAGGTCGCCCCGATTTTGCAATTTTCACCAAACCTTTAATATTGCCACCCACACCAGCAATACAAGACATTTCAGCGTGACCTTCACGATCCAACACAACTGCCAAATCATTTGCCAATTGCGCTACGTTGGAACAGCCCGAACAGGAATAAACCAATGGCAATTCGTTATCTTTAATCATCGCTCACCTCTCAAGAAGGAATTTCAACAGACAACTGATTTGCAAAAGACTATAAAAAATATCGGGCACATGGTTTGATATCAATCAAACCATGGCATCAGCATCACTAATTTTCTTCAATTGAATGTAATTTGCGAATGGATTCTTTTTCGGCATGAACCGGTCTGACTTCAGTGAAATACATCCACATGAGTGATGTCCAAATAATGCCGAACATCAACATGAAAGCTGATGATCTTACGCCCGTTAGATCAACCAAAAGCCCAAACAAAATCGGTAAAATAAATCCACCCATGCCACCCGCTAAACCTACAATGCCGGAGATCACGCCAATATCTTTTGGATAATCATTTGAAATATATTTAAAAACAGATGCCTTTCCAACAGCAAAGGCCACGCCCATTGCAAACATGAAAATGGTAAATGAAATCGATCCAAGCCCTAGATGAAGACTGACAGGACCTTTTAAGGTAGTGATAACAATTTCTGTTGGCGGATAGGAAAGAAAAAATAGACAGAAAAGAGAAATCCATAAAACCCACCAAGTCACAGTATGCGCGCCATATCGATCAGAAAAATATCCACCCAATGCGCGCAACACACCACCCGGCAAACTAAAACACACTGCCATTAGCGCCGCCATTTTTAAATCGAACCCATATTCGGCTATATAATATTTAGTCATCCACAATGACAAGGCAACATAGCCGCCGAACACAATGGAATAATACTGACTGTAGCGCCAAACTCTGGGATCTTTTAATACCGCCAGTTGTTGCTTGATCGTCACGGCTGATTCAACTTTGTGTGAAGGATCAGTGAAGGTAAAAAACCAAAATATAATTGCAGTAATCAACATTAAAATTGCATAGGCTTGCGGCACATAAGTCCAACCAAATGCCACAACAATTAAGGGTGCCACTAATTTTGTCACCGCGGCGCCGGTGTTACCTGCACCAAAAATTCCCATTGCCAATCCCTGCCGATTTTTTGGAAACCAACGTGCACAATAGGCAATACCAACAGTAAATGAACCACCAGCCACACCGACAAATAAACTCAATACTAAAAATTGCCAATAGGCTGTCGCATAGGAAATCAACCATATGGGAATGACGGTTGATAACATCAAAATAAAAAATACAATTCGACCGCCGAATCTATCCGTCCACATCCCCATGGGCAAACGAATTAGGGAGCCGGTTAATACTGGCATTGCGATTAACAATCCAAACTGGGTTTCGTTTAAAGACAGCATGTCTTTAATCGGAATACCGATAACCGCAAACATCATCCAGATCATAAAACAAATGGTGAATGAAAACGTACTTGCAATAACAATCGACCATGCCTTGTATGTTTGTGTTGCCATATAAATTTCCAAATTATATTTGATGGTAAAACTACAAAACTATTTTGTCGGAAATCTTTCCCCGGACACTGGGATATTAGCGGCTTCAAAAATCGCAAACCACCCGGAGAACGCAGCGTAAAGAATGAATTACCCACTAATAGGTAGTCGTAAAATCGATAACTACTTGATTTGATTATTGATGTTAAAAATCCACTTTAATTTGTACCCGGTTAGTTTCTTTATAGGTAGGTGGATTCAATTGAGTATCAAGAATGGCATTTGCAATGCTGAAATCGGCAGGGGTATTAATGTTAAAAAAAGGATCAAATCCAACACAACTGAAATCAACTTTTATTGAAGGTGCTAATGTCAGTAATTGATGCAAACTGCGAAACTGGTTTTGCACCAGCAATTGATTAAACGTTGGATACAGAGATGCGTGCCAGATACCACAGGCGGGATGCGTTTGACTATTAGAACGGGCGATTCCTATGAGTGCTGAACTCCGACTAACAGCATCCAGCAATCTTTCTATCAAATTGTCAGGCAGGAATGGCGTATCCGCCGAAACGCTAACCACCCAATCAAGTGCATGATTTTTTGCATGGTGAATTGCAGTGGTAATGCCTGCCAAGGGTCCACTAAACGCGGGATAGTCATCTTCCAGATAGGTAAAATTGTTATAAATTGAGCAAGCAAATCTTGACTGGGATAGGTGTGCTGCAATATCGGAATCAGGAGAAATACTGAGAGCGACATGTCGAACTTTTTTGTCAATGCTATCCAAGACTCTATGAATAATTAGTTTGTCGCCCAAAGGCAATAAACATTTGTGCCCTCCCCCCATACGCGAGGAACGCCCACCCGCCAAAACAACGACCAGAAGATTATCAAATAACGACATAGTAGTTATCGACATTAGCGTGATTGATTAACACGCGCGTTGCCGGACTGTTCATGTAAATAACCATTGCAATCAAAATCGTCCAACTCAAATGGAGCTGACTGATGCAATCGGGTTTTAAATTTCTCAATCCACTCGAAAGTGCCTTCCGATTGCGGGCTTAATCGGAGTACATCAATCAACCCCGATAAGCTTTCAAGATCGTTGATCAAGTTGTATCGAAATCCCGATTGGGTTTGAATGCCATTCAGCCTGAAAACTTGATCACCTTCCTGAGTGCTAACTTGACGGCCATCAGGATAATGTTTGCAGCAGAGATTACATTCATCTTTTGATTTACCTTCAGATCGTGCAGTAAAACATCGAGCAGACCAGGCCAAGGGTAAATGTCCAAGCGCGAACAACTCGGTTGTAAAACATTCGCGCACATCGGTGATTTCGTCGGCTGCCAGGATTTCACGAATCCAACGCAATGAAAGTTCAACAGGTAATACACAACGCTGCATGCCCATGCGAATCAAATACAACAAACTGTGCTGATTGTAAAAAGGTAAACTATTACCCGCAATAAAAGGCAGACCTCGCTCTCGCAACAAACTCACTGCCCCCATATCATTTGCTTCTACAATAAATTCACCGTTATCACAATAACGATTCAATTCGCGTAAATCCGCTGGCGATTCCAATAAGGTCATACTGGACAAGACTACCTCTTTACCTGCGTCTCGAAGTTGATGTGCGATGTGAATATAATCATCCAAACGCAGCTCACGTCGTTTTGCACAAACCGTTTCTCCAAGATAAACAATATCAACACTCGACTCGGCTACTTGTCGATAAAAAGATTCCACCGTTGATTTTTCCCAAAAATATAAAATAGGCCCAAGTGAGAGCTTTATTTCTGATTGGGATTTATCGCCACTGACGTTCATAAGCCCCCAGTGTAGTTTGTTGACCTTCTGATAAGCTCTGCAGCGTTGATTGCCATGTTGGATGAATTAAAAAATTCTGTGTTTGCTTGCAAACATCTATCGCTTGCCGCCAAACACGCGTTACCTGTGCGACGTAAGCTGCACTGCGTTGTCGGCCTTCAATTTTTAATGAACAAATACCCAACGACATTAATTCAGGCAACAACTCCATCGAATTCAAACTGGTAGGCTCTTCAAGAACGTGAAAAGCGGATTGGCTTTCATCAGTAATAAATCGACCTTTGCATAAAGTTGGATATCCGGCGGTTTCGTCAGGACTAAAACGGTCTATCAATAAATTATTCAAACGGGATTCCAGATGATCACCATTATTTTCCCAGCGTACGAATTCAGCGGGAGAACAAGCACCGAAGGTATTGGGTGATTGGCCTGTCAAGTAAGAACTCAAATAGCAACGCCCTTCTGCCATAATGCACAAGCTACCAAAAGCAAATACTTCTAATGGCACCTTGGTTGTATTGGCAATATTTTTTACTTGGGCAATGGATAGCACACGGGGTAACACAACTCGCTGAATATTAAATTCCTGCGCATAAAAATTAATTGCAGCCGCATTGGTTGCCGACGCCTGAACGGATAAATGAATAGGCATTTCCGGATAACGTTTAGCGGTGTATTCCAATAAACTTACATCCGCAAGAATTAATGCATCGACGCCACTTGCGGCAGCTTCATCAACAGCATCCGCCCATTGATGCCAGGAATCCGGATGTGCAAAAGTATTAATTGCCAGATGTATTTTTCGTTTGTGCTGATGCACATAGTCTGCCGCTTCCCGCAGTTTGATCGCATCCAGATTCAACCCGGCGAAATGTCGCGCATTGGTTTGATTTCGCAGCCCGACATAAACAGCGTCAGCGCCATTTTCTATAGCGGCTTTCAATGCAGGAATGTTGCCTGCCGGCGATAAAAGCTCCACTGACTACCTCCAAAGGTTTATAGCCAAGTCTGGATTCACTTGGCATATTGCCTAGCCTATTGTTCATCAGGAATGCAGAAAATGTTATACCAACAAAGGGTTATGCAAGAGGTAGTTAACCGGATTCCAAATGCGTTGCAGTTAATCTTGAAAAATACTCCCTGGGTCATCAAAAAATCCTGCATCCAAACCTGGATGCAAAATAGCTTTCAATCATCTATCGCTAATGGTGACCTGGATTTTTTTGAAAATAAATCACTCAACCTGATAGTGGATGATATTAAACTTCGCTTTACCATTCGATTGAATAGAGGCAAGTTAAGCATCAACCAATATAGTCAAAATTCTGATTGTGAATTCACGGGAAATTTTTACGATTTGTTATTGATTGCTGCGCAGAAACGCGATCCGGATACCCTATTCTTCCAACGTAAATTGATGATGTCGGGCGATACTCAACTGGGGCTCGCGATAAAAAATTGGTTAGCAAGTTTGGATGTAAAAACCAGCCTTCATTCTATAGCACAAGGCCCTTTTGAAAAATTGGCAAATTGGATTGACGAAACCGCCATGAGCTAATCGTTATTCAATAAATATATAGTTGTTTTCAATATCAATATGTAAACGCAGTTCATCAATAAAATGACGAGCTTTCGATAACAGCGATACAAATTCGCTTAATTCTATGCCATCCAATAACTGCAAATCCTGTTCTATTAGATCCAACTGAAGAAGATGATCATCGTGGTGATGATGAGCAATACAGTATTCAATATGCAAATAGCGTTTGGGGTCATCAAGCATTAAGGGAAACACTACCTGCTCTTCTTTTTCCATATGATCCATTAGCTCATCCGACAATCGACGCATACGACCAGCCAACTCATATAATTCCCAAGTGAACTTTCCCTTTGCGGCTAACTGTTCTGCAGACCAAACTAAATCGTGTAATTCATGTCGATGCTGATAGTGAAAATGATGCACCACAAAATAGATTAAGTCCGAATAGGACAGCTGCGACCATTGCTCTTCTGTCATCGACCTGTAATCAGATTCCAGCCTTGAGAAAATTGTCGATTTCATAACACACTCCATCTGATTAACAGAGAGATATTTTGCGTCTATTTCAGTCTAGGCTCCTCTGAATCAAGCTGCCAGTAAATCTGCTAAAACCAAATGGGTAATCGCTACCTATAGTTAGGTAGCGATCTTGTGCACTCAAACCGCCACTGAATTCTCGGCAATTCTCTGAATGCTCTCTTGCGTAGCATCAACAATCAATCGCGGATTTTTCTGTAGATGATAATGACGGAATGCATGTTCTTTACGGCGACCGGCACTAAAAGATGACACTCGTTTTAAATAGCCAATCACACGCGTGCCATAATCTATATCGTCACTGCCGCAAGTAGAACAAGCAGCCAAGGTACGTTTATCAATATGCTGACATTGATTACAAATAGTAATCTTGACATTGATACAGAAATAATTGCATCCCGTTTTAGCGGCAATGTTTAACAAGCGTAAATAGGCATCCGTACTCAGTGCTTCGTCCAGATTTAAATGCAAGGCTGAGCCGCCATCGAGATAATCCACTAACTCACGACCATGCAGAATAAATTTATCCAATGGGTTTGTTGTTTCGTCTTCGACCACATAAAAATAGGAATTGTAACAATCACGATTGACTTGATAGCCGTCTGCTTTATCCCACTTGGCATTTTTAATTCCAAGATTTTCTGCTGGCACAAATTCAGTATTAAACAAATAGCCGGTTTCTTTTTTTGCTTGTTTGTTTGCGTTGTAAATAATTTTTAATTGTTGCTGAACAAATTCGATGTAATCTGCATTATTACCTGCACGTATGCCACGCGATTCGGCAGCCTCTACCATGCCATTAATGCCAATAGTTAAAAATTGTTTGTCCAAACTGATAAAACCAGCGGAATAGACATTCAACATGCCCGCATCCAGATATTCCTCCATCAATCGGCGATAAGCTATTTGATAGGAATGTATTTTTTTCACCTCGGACAAGAGATCGCGACCGTCTTGAATTAATCGATTCATATTAATCGTAATGACATTTATCGAGCCAGTTGCAACACCACCTGCCCCCAAGGTATAAGAAAAGGTGTTATCGCTGATTTCATTGCGCAAACGGCAACAGGATGCAAGTGAATCGGCATTGTCAGATTGGTAAATAAAAAAAGCACTCCCCTGTGCCAAGTGTGAAGCCATTGAAGCTGCAAATACCTGATCTTTGCACTGGCCTTTTTCAGTGAGCATGGCTACTGTCACCACAGGAAAAGTCAAAATGGTTTTGCTACGCTCATCATTAAACCAGGACAGGAAAAATTCTTGTAATGCTTCAACGCTTTTCCATTCTGGCTTGGTGAAATCCGGAAACACAAAGGTGCCAAACATAGAATCAAAATAATATTGATCATAAATCGAAATATTCCAGAAAACGCTTTGATAACCGCGTGCTGCAGCTGGTTGATTTAATGCATAGACTACATGCTGCAGATGGTTGGCAATTTGCTTGGAGTGGGTTTCCAGATAGTTGTCACCATAGTCTTTACGTGCAAAATAGTCGAAATAAGTCAGGAATTCGACTGTGGCAATAGCACCGGCAAATTGTGAACTAACGGCAAATACAAAATTAACAAAGGTACCGCAAAAAGATTCCAGATGTTGCGGCGCTCTTGATTCTCCTCCAAGTTTGGTTAAGCCATCCAACAAAAATGGGTACATAGTGAGCGATGCACAGTAAGGCTTCAGACTGGTTTCGTCATGTACATAGATTTCATGGTTTTCTATTTGACGAATATATTCTTTCGCTAAACCTTCACCAAATAATTCTGAAATTTTTCGGCTTACCTGGGCACGATTTACCTGTACAAAAAAATCTTTCATCATTTCCGCCTCGAGCGTCGCGATATTTTTGTGTGTGACATTGGCGTTAGCATCCATTAACGAGCCATCTGCCGGATTTTTTGCACTTAAATAGTGTTGGATAAATTGTAATTTTTCGTCGAGCTGTTCTTGGCTAAGTCTTAACATGGTGAAGCTCCTATAGTCTTATGTGATTGAAAACGATGATTAAGTGAAGATCCCGTACGCAAATCGATAAATTGTTGATTGGTGATCGGACTGTCCAATCCACCAAGGGACGCAATCCAAGGGCCGGTTTTAATGTAAGTGAGATAAGGCACCAAGTGCCCAGGTGCAGAATCCAAACCGGTATAAAGACAGGTGTGCAAATTATTGTTGCGTGCAATTGCTAAAAAATCTCTGAGCTGCTCGTGCCATTCGCCACCCAAAAACACAACACAACTGATCAGCCCCTCATATTTTTTTAATTGGTGGGAAAAATATTCCTGAGTTAACTGAACGCCCACATCACCATTTCGATATTCACTGGAATGACATCCTTTACAACGAAGCGGACACCCTGAAATGGTAAACGCCAGCGAGGTTTCGCCAGGCACTTCCTGCCAAACAATTTGCTCCTGCACAAAACGAAGGGGCTTATTCATCTTACACCACATATAGTGTTATTTATTGAAAGGGGATCTATATGTTGTGGAGACTATATTTCGCTGAAAATCAAAAGTTGATTTAAATCAAACTTTCTATAGGTCTACCCCATTAGAGGTATGTGACATGCATAGTTAAAACGGAGGGGGACATGAATTGACAATGCCGAAGTGAATGAATGTGCAATATTGTTTATTGATTGATGTGTCGTCAGAACTTCAAAATTAATTAATTTTAATTAATTTTGCCTTTTACCACCTGTGTACCTATTAATAATTACGCGCTACCACTGAATAAGCATAATCCTAAATTTCATTGTTTCGATTAAATTCTGAAACGTAGAATCCTGATCGCTCTACAGATTAAACATAAAATACCTACATCAGGAGTAAAAAAATGAATATGAATAAAGTAAAAAAAGTGGTCATTGCAGGAGGAGGAACCGCCGGGTGGGTTACAGCAACTGCCCTGGCAAAAAAATTAGGAGACCTTTTAGACATTACATTGATCGAGTCCAATAATATAGGAACCATTGGCGTCGGCGAGGCGACTATCCCAACAGCAAAAACATTTCACAGATTAATTGGCATTGATGAACAGGAACTCATGCGTGCTACCAATGCCACATTTAAATTGGGTATTCAATTTGAAAACTGGAGCAATCCAGGAGATGTATATTTTCATTCATTTGGTGCTGTAGGACAAGACAGTTGGCTTGCCGGTTTTCAGCACTTCTGGCTAGAGGGAAAACAAAAAAATATCAGTGGAGAAATCGGCGAATACAGCTTGGAAAATCAAGCAGCACAAAAAGGAAAATTTTCATGTTTGACCGGCATGGATATTAACTACGCTTACCATCTTGATGCATTGTTGTATGCAAAATTTCTAAAAAATATCGCAATTGAAAATGGCGTTAACTACATAGAAGGACGAATAGATCGAGTTACCAGAAATGAGCAAACAGGTTTTATCGAAACTCTTATCCTTGAATCAGGACAAGTAATTGATGGCGATCTTTTTATTGATTGTACCGGGTTTAACGCACTGCTTATTGAACAAACATTGCAAACCGGATTTGAAGACTGGTCTCATTTACTGCCTTGTGATGCAGCCATTGCAGTGCAAACAGAACAAACCCATTCCTCTATTTCACCCTTCACTCGTTCAATTGCACTTGATGCCGGTTGGCGCTGGTGCATTCCATTGCAAAACAGAATGGGCAATGGATATGTGTATTCCAGACGCCATGTGTCTGATGATGAAGCGACTGCGACTTTACTAAAACAAATTGATGGAAAACCTATTAATGAACCCAGAGTCATAACCCATAGACCAGGTGTTCGCCGAAAAGTATGGAATAAAAACTGTGTTGCTATAGGTTTGTCAGGTGGCTTTTTGGAACCGCTGGAATCCACCGGAATCCATCTATTTATGATGGGTGTAGTAAGGCTAATACACTTATTTCCATTTAATGGAATTCATCAATCACTTCAAGATCAATATAATGATCTTACTGTCAGCGAACTCACCAGCATTCGGGATTTTATTATTCTGCACTATCATGCGACACAAAGAGTTGATACCCAGTTTTGGCGTGATTGCAAGCAAAGAGCAATTTCACCAACACTTGCACACCGTATTGATTTATTTAGCCAAAATGCACAGGTGTATCATGGCCCGTATGAATTGTTTAGTGTAAATTCCTGGATGCAAGTGATGTTAGGTCAGGGGATTACACCTAAACACTATCATGATAGCGTCTCGACTATGTCTGATAACAACTTGAATAAATTTTTATCCAGCATTACGCTGCCTATTAATCAAAAAATTGCATCCATGCCAAGTCATAGAGATTTTATTAACCAATACTGTAAGTCCAATTGAAATCGAACTCTGGATAATTTTGCTTAATTACAGCTGTTCTATTATCAACACTGCCAGACAGGTATCATCAGGATTTCATGTCACGAGTCCTGAATACCTGCGCAGGCATAAGCTCTATATAAACGCAATAAACCATCACCAAAATTAGTCGACACAGGGGTATAAATTGAAGTTACCTGTAGCAATCCAATATGTATTATTTTTTATTTGCTTTATCCCTTGGTCTCAGACAGCCACAGCAGAAGATAAGAAGCCAGAAAACAAAAAACCAAAAGATATAAATACCATAATTGCATCGGTCAACCAGCATTGCGGTGCATGCCATAAAGTGCCGTCACCTGCCCTACTCCCAAAACGCGATTGGCCTTACGTTATCAAAATAATGGCAAAATTTTCGCATGAAAAATTCGGTCCTGATCATCTTTCTCAGGATGTGGTCACTGATATTACTGCTTACTACTACGGTAGCAGCTCCACTGAGTTACCCAAGTTACCTTACAATACGCCATACAAAAAAGACCCTATTTTTAATTTAACGGATATAGGTACAAAATCAAAAATTCCTTTTATTGGTCACATCAGTCGAGTCAAAATTTTTCAGGATAATGCCTTCGAGTTTTTGATTAGCGATGCCGAGAAAAAGCAAGTAACACTGGTTACAAAATTAAAAGATGATTGGACGGAAAAAAAGATTGCGGATGTACAAATTCCAATTTATACCCAGGCAGTCGATTACGATGGCGATGGTGATATAGATGTAATAGTGACGGATCTGGGTGAATTCCCACCGTCACAGAAAATGGTAGGCAAAGTATTTCTATTGCGGCAATCAAAAAACGGTCAGTTTGAAAAAGAAATACTGGTCGAAAATATTCCCAGAGCCATAGAAGCCAGAGCACTTGATATAGATGCCGATGGCGATCTGGATCTCGCAGTCGCCGCCTTTGGTGGCAACGAAACCGGTGAAGTGTTTTGGCTGGAAAATCAGGGCAAGAATAAAAATGTCAAACATCTACTTTTGGATTTAAGTGGAGCATTAAATATCACACCGACTGATTTGAACAATGATGGCAAAATGGATTTCGTCAGTTTAATTTCACAGCAACATGAAATGATTATTGCCTTTATCGCTACCGACAATAAACAATTTACACCACAACTGATTTCCCGCGCTCCGCATCCTATGTTCGGATCAACCAGTATGCGATTGACGGATATGGATAAAGATGGTGATCAGGATATTCTGTTAACCAATGGCGATGCCTACGATACCCAAATGGATCCAAAACCCTATCACGGTGTTCAATGGTTGGAAAACACCGGCAGTCTACAATTTGTGTTTCATGAAATCGGACGGTCTTATGGTATTGCCAGTGCAGTGGCGGGCGACGTTGATGGCGACGGCGATATGGATGTTGTTGCGAGCAGTTTCATCAATTTTTGGGAAGATAAAAATCGCAACAGTCTGGTTTGGTTTGAAAATGACGGTAACCAGCGATTTCAACAACATAATCTTGCGACAACTCCGCCTGGCATAGTGTCGTTTGAGCTGGGTGATTTCACCGGCGACGGCAAGCCGGATATAGTCGCTGGAGTTTGTCGATTTGATATTTTGAAAATCCTGATGTCAAACGACGACGAAGCCGTCAAAAATCTTCACCAAAATAAATCACTCGAAACCCGATTTATATTGCTACAAAACATCACTTCCCCCCTCGCTATAACTAGCCCCACTGTCGATCCGGCAGGTAAATCACCTGCCAAATCACAGGAAATACGCTTGCTGTAATCTCGAGTAATAGACTTTCTGGCCAGTTTCAGGGTAGATTCGGCTTTGTGCCCAAAGCGGACACAGGCTTAAGTGATTCGAAGTATCAATCGCTCAAATCCCAACTCCGATTATTGTCAAATATTGTCTATTCATGCTCATAAAAAAGTTAGGTTTGTGAGATTGCTATCGAGTATTAAATGAAGATATCTAGAATCATAATAAAGAAGTTTCGCTCAATAGATGCTGCTGATATTTGGGTAAGCTCAATAAATGCGATAGTAGGACAAAACAATTCAGGCAAATCCTGCATGCTTCGTGCCTTAAATGCGTTTTTTAACTATGACAAAGAGGAGTTGGCATTTGGCTCTGGGGCACACAGCTTTGCGCCAAGAACCATTTCTAAAATTGAGATTCATTTCGATGAAATTGATTCGACTAGAGTTGCAAATAAATTTATTTATAACAACAAAATATTTTGTGAACTTAGTGTTACTTTAAGCGGAAAGGGATGCACGCCTGTGTTCAAGTATAAACAGGGAAAGAGTTGGATCTCAGATGGCGGAGTGATTCAGGAAATAAAAAAACATATAGAATTTATATTGATTCCGCCAAATAGAGATGCAAGCGCACTAGATAGAATGGAGAACAATGTTCTTCAAATGCTTGTAGAAGAAAAAATGAAGGAGGCTACGGAGACTCGTGATAACTATACAGTAAAATTCAAAAAAGCAATTGAGCATCTCGAGTCTGGAGCACTTAAAAAAATTGCTATCGATGCAAAGTCAGAGTTTCCTGTTAACAAGTCCTTAAACTTAAGCATTAAGTATAAAAAGGAAATAAGCTACAAGAATTTTCTGCCAGACGTTGGAATCACAATAGATGAATCAGGGCTTTCACATGCTCTATCTGAATGCGGTTCCGGAATTCAGAGTTTGACTATAATATCGCTCTACAACTTATTGGGTAGAGAACGAGACGAAAACATCATTATTGGTCTTGAAGAGCCGGAAACAAATTTGCATCCACAAGCCCAAAAAGAGTTGATTTCTTATTTTAAAGAGCTGGTAAGTGCACAAAGCATTTTGCAGCTATTTTTTACCACTCACTCGCCAAATATGGTAGACCAAGTCGATCACACAGACATTATTCTATTTAAGAAGCTCGTGGATCAGGCACGCGGATTCAAAAGCGTTGTAAAAAGATTGCCAAAGGACTTTTTTGATAAGCATAATCTTGATGACTTTAAGTATTATCAATTTTATCGCTATAGAAATAGCGATTTCTTTTTCTCAAGTCATGTGGTTGTCACTGAAAGTAAAAATGAAGTTGAAATTATAAAACGAATGGGTAAAACATCAGATTTTGATTATGAAACAAACGGGCTTTCCTATTTGAATTTGGATGGCGTTGATAAGGCAAAATACACAATCCATCTTTTTAAAGAGTTAGATATTCCTTTTTTCTTAATTGTAGATAAGGACTTCTTTTTTCCTTATCTGAACGGAGAGTATGACAATAGCCTAAGCGCCGCTGGATTTCCAATTTATAAAGAAGAGTTCAAAGATGAAGAACTAATTAAGCATTTGATTGGCGATTCACGAGCAAGACAATCTATGCTTCAGCACGTGAATACAAATCACACAGAAATACTGAACGTTCTAGAGCCTTTTGGTATTGTTTCGATGCGCTATAGTTTGGATTTGGACTTGGTGGCAATAGAAAGAGCGCAAGAGAAATATTATCACTTACTAGATATCATAAATGCAGAGCGCACCCCGATGGCTTTAACAACAAAACGAAAGGCCATAAAAAAAATTGCAAGAATAATTGAAGTGTTTGAAGATCTTGAGCCTAAAAACTGGCCCTATTCGTTTTCAAGAATAAAGAAGGTAATGGGTGACATATCAAAAAACCTAAAAGCCAATCGTTAAAGACAAGGACATTATTCTGATTAATTTCCGATCTTGGTCGAAGGTGGTAGTAGTGTCCTAAGCGAAAGTTGGAATGGTAGTGAATTTGTAGGCGGATATCTGCGCCCTAATTACATCTGGCGAAAATTTAGTTAATGAAATGGTTAAGTTACAACATGGAGTCGAAGTATTATCAAAACATTAGCGTTCATTGATGAATCGGGAAACACGGACTTAGATACATCTAAAATGGATGTGTCTAAGTATTTCATCGTGTGTGCCGTGATTATAGATGATGGTCAATTTGATACGTTATGGCATGAAGTTGAGACCATTCGAAAAAAATATTTCCAAAATGGGGAAATTAAATCGAATAGTGTTAAGGATAGAGATGGTCATGCCCGCCGCATAAAAATACTTGAACGTATACTGGAATTGGATTTCAAGTTTTACGCAGTGGCGGTGGAAAAGGATGCTTTAAGGCGTGATGGTGGATTCCAGTATAAAAGGTCATTTTTAAAATTTATAAATGGCCTACTATATAAACAATTGTTTGAAAATTATCCGAGTATTGCGGTTTTCGCTGACGAGCATGGTGGAGATGAATTCAAACTAAGCTTTCAGCAATATATAAAAAAGAACCATAAGCCAGATCTATTTTGGGACTCTGAGTTAAACTTGGTATCAAGTCACGATAATTTATTGGTTCAGCTGGCTGATTTTCTTGTTGGTACGATTGCTAAAGTGTACGAAAGTAAGTCCAATCCGGCTCTCCTGGAGAGTTATAGAGCATTACTTAAGACGAAGGCATTGGATCTAAAAGAATGGCCAACTAAGTATCAGGCATATTTCGAACCCGACAAAACTAGTAAAGAGTATGATCGCTTCATTCACTCTCATGCTCTTTCTAAAGCTGAAATATATATAGAAAAGCACCGGGAATTTAATGACGAAGAAACAAGGCTGCAAGTATGTGTTTTAAGTCATCTGGTGTTCAATAGTCGACTATCGTCCGATGACGGCTATATAGCAACTAAGAGCTTGCTAGAGCATTTAGAAAACTGTGGCTTCAGGGGCGTTTCAGAGCAAGCTATTAGATCCCAGATCGTAGCAAAATTAAGGGATAAGGATGTGATAATAGCCAGCTGTAATCAGGGTTACAAAATACCTAGTAGCTATTCAGATCTCTTTGACTTTGTAGAGCGGGTAAACAGTCTAGTTCTTCCTCTTCTGGAGCGTCTCAATAAAGCCAGGAATAGTTATATAGTAGCCAGTAAAGGTGACGTAGATTTGCTAAAAGGGATTGAGTATCCAGAGTTGGTTGAGTTCTTACACATTCTCAATAAATAATTTAACGAGCCGCAACTGAGCGCGGTGTTAATGTCTGCTCTTGGCCGCTATACGATGCAATTTTCAATTTAAAAATTTTAGGGGAATATGCTAATGAGCAGCATGTATGACAACCCAGCATATAGAGAAGGCATGAGCAGTTACTTTAATAAGGAGGGCAATTACAAAAATCCTTATTCATCTGGAACTCCTGAATATAATGCGTTTGAACGAGGCTGGACGCAGGCTTTAAAACGAAACCCTGATCTAGTAGTCCGTAGAATCCAATATACATACAAACCAAACACTCAAATAAAACCAGTAAAAGACCTGAACTTAAAAAAAGCTAAAGAGGATTATTTAAAAAGCAAAGGCTATTAGTTTAGTTCGCACTACTAACGAGCGACTGTATAGAGGATTCATGAAGTTTACGTTGAAATCGTTTTTCCGCTTATCAAGTTAAATTATTGCCCATCCCCTCCAATGGCCGATGGTTGCCAAACAATCGCACCCAATAACAAGGTCATTGCTTTACTGCGCATCCGTAGGTAAGCGCAGGCCTGAACTGCAACAAATTATTTCAATAACAATATGCGTCTAGCGCCGTTTAATACAATCAAACTAATGATTACACCGATGACCAAATCGGGTAATTGAGATTGGGTCACCGCCACAAGTATCCCTGCCATAATTACACCCGCGTTAGCCAGCACATCATTTGCAGAAAATATCCAGCTCGCTTTCATATGAGCGCCTTTGTTACGCGATTTAAAGATCAATAATAAGCACGTGATGTTAGCCATCAAGGCGACCGCACCAATACCCATCATCAGCGTAGAAACTGGTTCGCTCCCATAGATCGCGCGTCTAATCACCTCAAGTAGAACGCCAAGAGCAAGCGCTACCTGTAGCCAACCGGAAACATGTGCCACTGTGAGCTTTAGTTTTGCGGCCTTGCCGACCGCATACAAGGACGCGCCGTATACAGCGGCATCAGCAAACATATCCAGCGAGTCAGCGATAAGTCCGGTGGATTGCGCCACAATGCCTACGCCGAATTCTATCGCGAACATCATAGCGTTGATGGCCAGTAACCATCGTAATACACGCGCTTCTTGCACCTCACTGGATTGCGTAGCGTACTGAGCTTGCTGAACGGCTTCGTCATCCGCCGACTCAGACGACTCCAACTGAGCGCCGAGCCCAACCGACTTCATGATCTGGGTAACTTTCTCCACTGTATCGCTGTGATACACACGCACCTTGCGATTAGCGAGATCAAATTCAAAAGTAGGTGACTCCTCAACGTTGGCAAACGCAGTGCGAATTAAGTTCTCTTCTGACGGGCAATCCATCTGAGGAACCGTAAAGACGCTCACGTGAGTCACGTCAGCCTGCGCCCTTGATTCCGGCTTTTGCCCAATCGGTCCAGCGTTGTTAGGATTAACTTCAGGCCTGGCTTCAACTCGACTGACATAGACGCCTCCTACAGATTAAAAACGTACTCGAACGCCGCCATTGATCACACGGCCATCCAGCGGTGCATAGATATCCCGGAAAACCGGATCAGCCAAACTACCGGTATAAATATTTTCATAGCGTGTTTGACGGCTGTCCGTGAAATTCTCAAAGTTCAGGAAGGTCGTGACCTGTTCGCTGAGTGTTTTTTCCATCATCAAGCCGAAGGTCCAATAGCTCCTTCCCGGAGTATCGTTTTCCCGATTCTGCTCGCTGAAATAGTAAGCTTCAAAACCCACCCGAAAATCGTCCTCCCGCTCCCACATAACGACTTGGTTAACACGATGCTGTGAGACAAGTGGTAAATCGACGTCACCTGATGCTGTTTCCTTCCTTGCATCAACATAGGTATATCCAAACAAATAACGCAGTTCGCTGAAGCTTAACGTCAAGTTCAATTCTGCGCCGTCCGTTTTAACGGCGGTATCAAGTTGATGGAATCGATAAACCTCACCACTCTCTATGATTTCCAATGCATCATCAATCTGTGTGTAGAACACCAGGAAGTTGGTGCTGAGACTCAGTTCTTCGGATATCTCAAGACGATGATTGATGTCAAAGTTCACGCCTTTAGACGTTTCTCCCTCAAACAGTGCTGGATCTATTGGTTCCAGATTTCTGAAGTGTATTTCTTCTGCTTCGGTGATGAACAAGCTTGGGGTTTTGTAACCGTAACCTCCGCCAATGCGCATCGTGAGGTCGTCCATAGGCAACAGGAGAACGGAGACTCGGGGCAATATGAAGCTACCATAATCCGAATGAGAATCGGCTCGCAGCCCACCTTCGAGCACGACGAGAGATGACAATTCGCGGGTATACTGCCCAAAGGCCCCAACAGTTTCCTCTGAATAATCGTGGTTAAATCCGACTTGGGCTTGATCCTGATCAAACTCCTCGGTGACCGCATTAAGCCCTAAAACCCAGCGTCCATCGCCCTCATCATTCGCTAATGTTAACTCATTAAAAGTGGATGTCTGCTTTCCAGAAAAGATAAAGTCCGGGATTTCCAAACTACGATCAAACACACTATAAGCACTCTTCAGCGTCAGCTTTAGGCCGCTTTCCAGGGCGTGATTCAGGTTAAGGCGGGAATACATTCTTCGAGTATCGTTGGATTCAAAATACTCATCGGACGCTCGACCTTCAACGTAATCAATGCTGCCGCCCAGACGACTTTCATCGATAAATCCTATGCCGATATCCAGGTCGGTGTCGTCAGAGGCGGTATAAAACCATTGCGGTGTGATAGTAACTCGCTCGAACTCCGGGATGGCCGTCAAGCCATTATCAGCAGGATCATAAGCGTCGCCGCGATTGTAACTTCCAAAAAGCGTAAAACCATGCGAGTCCGATTGACGCGAATGAAAGCCGGAAACATCCAAGCCACGGGCAGAGGTTCCGTTTAGCATCAGTGAGGTTTCAGGTGTCTCATCAGGTCGCTTTGAAATCAGGTTTACTAACCCGGCGATAGCTCCCCCACCATAAAGTGTTGAGGAGGCTCCTTTGACGACTTCTACCTGTTGTAAATCCAATGGTGCGATTTGCAGAAGACCAAGGCTACCGGAGAAACCCGAATAGATGGGCAAACCGTCACGAAGCAGTTGTGTATAGCGCCCATCCAAACCCTGGATGCGAATGCTCGAATTAAAGCTGGTGGGAGAAGTTTGCTGTACCTGTATCCCCGTACTCTCGTTAAGCACCATACGGATATCGCCAGGCTTCATATTGGCTTTTTCGTACAGCTCCTCTTCGTCAAGCACTTGCACACGCATCGGCGAGTCGTCGAGTGTAGCCTTCGTGCGTGAGGATATTACGAGAACTTCCTCGATATCATCGTCGTCCGCAGAAGCCATTGGAACATTCATCAAGGTCGCCGCCTGTAACGATGCAAGCAACATTAAACGTAGTGTCTTATTCTTTTTGAAAGGAAGGCGGGTCTGCATGTGTTAATTAGTCCTGGTCTAGTTTATAGCCTGACTATAAACTCTATAGCTACTAGAGAGTCAAGCGAGGTATTCACATGAAAATTGGTGCCCTGGCAAAACAAACGGGCGTATCTGTCCAAACAATTAGATTTTATGAACAGGAAGGGTTGGTATCGGTTTCACAACGAACGGAAGGTAATTATCGGCTATACGATATGGACTCACTACGGCAGTTGGGATTTATCAAACAATGCCGGAATCTGGGGCTCACGCTCGGTGAAATACGTGAGCTGATAAGTTTTCAGGCAATGCCTGAAAAAGCGTGTGAAGAAATAAACCATATCGTCGATACGCATGTACAGGAAGTGGATGCGCGCATTGCTGAGCTCACGGCGTTACGGGAAAAACTGGTCGGTTTACGGACCCAATGCAATAACAATCGAGTCGTTAAAGACTGCGGGATTTTACAGGCGCTAACGAAGTTGGAATAACGCTCGTAGCCTTGAAGGATGACGAACGGCGGGCACCAAGGCGCTATTGACCTTGTACCCGTGAGCATTTGAATTCGATTAATTGTGCGGGTGGGTCATAGACGATGAGACATGCGTAAGGTGCATCATTCCACAGCTGCTCATTTGTACTGACAATTGTTGGAACCGGTGGGTACACGAAAATATTTAACAGCACCAATCCTGCAATAAAGATTGGGATCACTATTCTCCAGCATAGCCTTTCAATCACCATCGCTATCGTCATTAGCAGCCCGACACGATCAGATCCCTCAGGGCTCATGTTTCCTTTGACTTCGACGGGCAGTTTTGAACCAGACAATTTCTTCACAAATATTCCTCACTATCCGCTATCCGAAATGTAGTAAGCCTCGTTTTCGTCAAGGCAGTTGACGCAGAGTAGCTTGTCCTCACGACTTCAAATTTTTCACTTCCCCAAACAAAAATCCCTCTTGTGGGATTTCCTGGTATGGGTGCATTACACAGCTTGGAAGCCGGAAAGTAATTTTGCGTGCGCAAAAATTTGACGGGCGGTGACTAGCGATAGGAGTGATTGGAAAGCAGAGATGGAGGGTTAAAAATAGCGGTCATTCGTATTGTTTAAAGCGAAAATGCCCGGTGGGTTACACCGGGCATTTTTGATCACTCAGTTAACGAATGATCAGGGACAGCAAGGCATATCGCCAGTACAACAGGCAGCGCCAATAACACAGCAGGTAGCTGCCGCAAGTACAATACCTGGAGTCGCCATAGCGGCTAACCCGGCGATTATTTTCATCATTTTCGTTTTCATAAATGCCTCATTGAATAAAGTGGATGATCATTGGTTTGATGTTCATTCAATCGGAGGACGCCATATCACATGAAGTTTCAACGAGAGATAATCGATAAAATAATGGTACTGAAATGGTGCAGTGTCATGCATCTCGACTGAGGTTAGTTCAATTCCAGAGATCGCTTGTGCAAGACAAGGGGAGCAATTCTTTGGTGAGGTCATCATGACGCAGCATGGTGCAGTCTCATCGCAACAGTCATGGCCGGTACCTGCATAGGCGGCATCTGCTATTTGGAAGGTAATAGCAAATATTAAAAGTGCCGTTTTCCAGAACCGTTGGATGTACATTGCCGAACTGGCCTTGGTAAGCGAAGAAGGGACTACGATAGAAGAATTTCAGGCGTCACGCAATGCGTAGTGAGACCATGTGTGAATGCTTAGTACATGTAAGCGTTAATCAAGTCTTACTGAAATCGCTTTTGTTTGGTGACGGTCTGTATTATCTGATTGAGCTGTTTCAACTATTCAGGGGTGTTATAAAGCCGAATAAGCGTGCATATTTTGATGTTATAGGTCCGCTTTTGGCCGAAAACAGCCCCCTGACCAACAGCACATTTAATCAGTTATTTTTAGAAAATATCAAAGGCCCGTATTTCGTTTTTTCATGCGGGCTAGAATAATAAAAATTTTTAAATTTATAGTTTAAGATTGACGGATAACCAGATTTTTTGTGTGTCTTGTGCAAACTGGTCTTGTTGATAGCTTGCTAATTTCAGGTTGGTGCTTAATCTTGTGCTGATGTTATAGGTGTAACTCACATTGATTTCATCGCCATAGTCAATGTCGTTTGCGTCACTAGTGAATTGGTGGTATTGGAAATTGATTGCACCTTTCGGTAATACATACCCTGCCCCCAGCCAGATGTCATTCAAACCATTAGCTGGTGTTGAAAGAAAAATATCGGCAAAGCCATTGAATGCGTGCAAAGTTGCCAGTGGTGTCTGTAGTGCGTTTGTACCATCACCTGACAACAATTCATAACCTGCTTCCAGAGTTGCATTATTCATTTTCCATAACAGATCTATGCGAGAATATTGCTCTGACAAATCTGATAGAGAATCACTGTTGTCGGTTTGTTTTGCATAAGCGAGATGAATCTGTAATTGTTGTTGATCAGTGGGAATAAATTTTCCTTGATAGTCCAACCCTGTGGTTACACTTGAGCGCACCGCCCAATGATCAAATTGGTAGTCATGAACAAATGCGCTTAACTGATGTTGTGTAAATGGATTAATATTAATCAGCAAATTGGAAAATTCACCTGGCTCATCTGCCTTGGTGCCATCGGGACCAAACACACGATTTACATTGTGAAATATGGATAGGTCCAACCCCCATGCTGAGGCTTGATATTGCAAACGTGCACCATCTAGAGTTTGTTCGTTTTGTCGCCAGCCTACGCCACCTAAAAAGCGTTGATTGAGTAAATTAATTCTTTGACGCCCCCAATCAAGATTGGTTTTTTTATTGGTTGTTTGATAACGCAATAATGCCTGATTTAAATCCGAGCCATCAGGATCTGCAACTATTGGATAAGCGGTTTCACCGTTAACGGTAGAATTGTAACTTTGATCACCTAAGACGGTGACATTGTCTAATTCGATCAAACTGGAAAAACCGTAATAGTGTCCAGTTTGTACTAAAAGTCTTGATCGCAACGTAGAAGCCAGTGCATCTTTTGAAAGATTATCCTGATCAACTGCTTCGAGTCTGTATCGAAAATCCAGATTGATTGTTGACTGATCCAATGCCCGTCGCAGCTCATCTGTTGTTGCCAATGTTTGATGTGTCAAGAATGTATTTGTCAAAATTGCAGTCATCAGTAGATAGTTTTTCAATCGCATAATCACCTCTATTCAACTCGCCTATTACTAGTTTTTATCATGGCGTTGATTAGCAACAATATCGAATGATCTTTGTGTATAGCTCCAAATAGGTATAGTCTTCGACAGAAATTCATCTATAGAATTAACACTGAATAAATATCAACGATACTGGAGATAAGTGTGGAAAAATTTTCTGATTTGCTGGACATGGCAAGAGCACAAGCCGATGCTCAACGATTGTTGATGGTGTTTGTATCTATAGATGAAACCGGGGACATTCAGCAGAATGGCGGATACTTAACGCCTGTTATGTGTGTTGATAAAACACCGGATGAGATTGGAAGTTTCGAAACGTTGGTTTCCGAGTCAACTCATACTGGGCAACAATGGGATATAGTTTTTGTTGCTGCCCTTTCGGGAAAGGGTTCAATTGCTCCCTCTAACGAAGAGGCCAATAAACCACTGGACGCTATGATTGCAAAAATCAATATGGGGATGGTGTCGGGGTATCTCGCCTTTAATAAACAAGGCGAAATACTCGAGATGATACCTAACTCTCAATAGTTAGTGATGCCCGCAACTGCCACAACAAGTTTTGTTTTCTGTTGTGGCCTTCTCGGCAAAAGGCTCTTCAACTTTTACAAATAACAAATTGTTTTCAAGATGTATGTGCTCCATTAAATCATGACGCAATTTTTGTAACCCAAGATAGAGTGCTCGCCAGGTATTACACGCGCCTTTAGGATGCTGAATAGCCTGGGTGATACGCTCAAGTTCGGCCAAGGCAGCACCGTGATCATCATGCTCATGACGCATAACACCAATTGGCCCCATTACCATTGAACCTGCACCCTGTTTAATCATAGGGAATAAAATCATTTCTTCTTTTTGCATATGAGATTCCAGCTCTTGTGCCATATGCATTAAATGTGCAGTTAAACCTCTTGGGCAATCAGGATTATCCGCATGAACCCGCTCAACTTTATCAGCAAGACGAATTAATTCAGGTAACTCTTGCCTGTGCACAGCGTGAAAATTTTCCAGAATATAATCAATTAATTCTGGCAGAGGCATAGCATCAGTTGCTGGTGGGTTTTGTTGATCAACCATCGATTGCAATGTTTGCTCAATTCCAACTGGATCCAGATTTTTTTCTTCGGCTGCTTTGCGTAGACTTTTATTACCACCACAACAAAAATCCAACCCATGTTGATGAAATACTGCTGTTGCTCCGGGAATTTTTCTAGCCAATTGACCTAAACTTCTATCAAGTAATTCCATAATAACCTCTCTATCAATTTCTCTAACAATATTTACTGCATTAAGGGTGATGCCGGTACAGAAAAATCGTAACCTTCTATATCCGCTTCACTGATTAATTGTTGAATGTAATGCGCCATCTCTTTACGTTTAACGCGTTCTTGTAAGTAATCGGCAATGCGTTGTTTGCATTCTTCAAACGACTGGGGCTGCCCAGGCGTAATGCGATTGATCTTGACCAAATGAAAACCATATCGACTTTCAATGGGCTGAGAATGTAACCCGAGCGGCAACTGTAAAATTTTACGTTCAAACTCCGGCACTGTTTGACCACGGCTGATCACACCCAAGTCACCCGCTTGATCTTTTGACGGACAAGACGAACAGGTTTTTGCCAAGTCATCAAAGCTATGCCCCAGTTGCAATTTGATCAACAAGGCCTCTGCTTCTTGTTTAACACTAATTCTATCCAGTTCATCCTCAGTGGCAGCCAATAAAATATGTTGCAACTCAATCAAAGGCGAGGAGATAAATTTCTGCGGATTGGAATTAAAATACTGACGGCATTCCTCTTCTGTTGCTTGGGGTATTCGCAACTCTTGTTGCAAGAGTAAATCAACGAATTCTGCAGCATCGGAATCAGGATTTATCGCTGATGTTATGCCGCAGGCCACTGCACGCTGCCGCAATAATTCACCGATAATCAATGCTTCTGCCGCTTTCATCATGGCTTCGCGTTGTGAAGATGCCGGGTGATATTGCATTTCACCCAAGATGCGCTGCTCATTCAGAATTACCTGGTTAACTTGTATCATCTGTTTCTCTCCGTTGATTAACGCCAAGCCTTTTTACGCACAACTTGATAATTGCGACCCAGATATTTCACCGGAACACTGGCAATGTGCACCAATCGACTGAATGGGAACACCACAAACAAACTCATTCCCAAAAACACATGCAATTTATAAATCCAATGCACTGATAAAATAGCGGCTGAGGCTTCCATTGGATCAAATGTGACAATATTTTGTGCCCAACTCATCAGCAACAACATTTCTGCACCATCCGTGTGTTTCGCTGAAACGAAAATAGAAGCCAAGCCCAGAATTAATTGCGCATAAAGTAATAACAAAACCAGTATGTCCATAGTGCTGCTGGTCGCACGAATACGCGGATTAAATAAACGGCGTTTTAATAAAATGGTTAAACCAATAAAACAAATAAAACCAAATACTCCCCCTAACCCCATAGCAATTAATTGTTTGTGATGCGCATGTATTCCCAGTACATGCCACACTTCTACTGGCGTTAATAGACCAACAAAATGCCCTAATAAAACCGTGATAATGCCAACATGAAATAAACGGCTACCTATTGTCAGCTGTTTCTTTTCCAACAGTTGGCTTGAACTGGCTTTCCAGGTGTATTGTTCACGGTCGTAACGAATCCAACTGGCGATAAAACAAATAAACAATGCAATGTAAGGATACAAACCAAATAAAAAAGTATTCAGACTATTCATAACAGCTCCTAAATCGAGGCAGCGGGTTGCAATTTGAGTAGATCCTCAATATTGAGGTATTCAACATGATCGCGGCTTTGTTGTTGGGTTGGTCGATTAATTGCGCTGGAACAGGCATCAGCGTTTTGATTGGCACTGAAGCTGACGGCTTCTTCTTCCCATACTTTATCCAAGGCATCAGGTGTGTAATCCGGTTTTTCTTCGCGAATTTGATGGCTAACATCTTGCAAATTAATGTCCGCCCCCGAAATTTCCAGCAAGCTATGGAAGATGGCGGCATGAGGGTTTTGTCGTTGATCCAAACGGCAGGCAAGCACAGCTAATATAGGTGCAATTTCTTCCAAGCCTATGCGAGCATTTTCTTCGCCCTGAGTTGACAAAAATTCCAAATAAAGCGGTAAATAATCCGGCAATTCTTTTACGCCAATATCCAAACCAGCGTCGCGATATTGTTGCTGCAAATTCACCATGGCTTGACCACGATCACGGGATTCACCATGAATATGCTCAAATAAATGCAAGGATAATGAACGACCACGTTCAAACATCGAATCATAATCAGATTGCAAATCCAGCAGTGAATGATCGGTAAAATGAACCAACAATTGTTTAACGCCTTGTTTACTATTGTTGGACAGTTCGCTGGCTGCCAGATGATTTTTAATCTCGGCAATTAACTCCACCGAATTATCAGTGGGGTAATCCAGTAGTAATGAAAACAGTTTTAATATTGTCATGGCACTACTCCTGAATCGTTACGGGAATGACTTGGCGAACACCTTTAGCTTTGGTGCCAAACAAATTCACGTCGCTATTGCCATCACCACAACCATTACCGAAACTAAAACCGCAACTGCTTTTTAAATCGTAAGCATTTTCAGCATAAGCACGGTGACTGGTAGGCACCACAAATCTATCTTCATAATTAGCAATCGCCATGTAGCGATACATTTCGTTCACTGTGTTGACATCAAGCCCCACTTGTTTCAGCACTGCCAAATCTTCCTCTCCATCAACATGCCTGCTGCGCATAAATGCCCGCATGGCAATCATTCGTTCCAACGCATGAACTACAGGTTTTTCATCGCCCGCTGTTAATAAATTGGCGAGATAACGCAGCGGAATACGCAGTGATTTCAAATCAGGAATTTCACCATTCATACCCACATGCCCTGCTTCTGCTGCATTTTGTATGGGTGAAAGTGGTGGTATGTACCAGACCATAGGCAGCGTTCTGTATTCAGGGTGCAGCGGCAATGCAACTTTCCAATCCACTGCCATTTTATAAACTGGCGAGCCCTGTGCCGCTTCAATCCAGGCTTGAGGAATACCTTCAATTTCTGCTGCGGCTATCACAGCGGGATCATGTGGATCCAGGAAAATATCCAATTGCGTCTGATACAAATCTTTTTCACTGGCGACACTGGCCGCTTCGGCAATTCGATCTGCGTCATAAAGTAAAACACCCAGATAACGAATACGTCCTACACAGGTTTCAGAACAAACTGTGGGCTGACCCGATTCAATACGCGGATAACAGAAGGTACATTTTTCAGATTTTCCACTTTTCCAGTTGTAATAGATTTTTTTGTAGGGGCAACCGGAGACGCACATACGCCAACCGCGACACTTATCCTGATCAATTAATACAATGCCGTCCTCTTCACGCTTATAAATCGCACCTGATGGACAAGAAGCAACACAAGCCGGGTTTAAACAGTGTTCACACAAACGCGGCAAATACATCAAAAATGTTTTTTCAAATTGTCCATATATTTCTTTTTGCACGACATCGTCAAAGTTTTTATCTTTTTTACGCTTTTCAAATTCGGTGCCGAGAATTTCTTCCCAGTTTGGACCCCAATTAATTTTTTCCATTCGCTGGCCACTGATTAGGGAGCGCGGCCTGGCGGTGGGTTGATGCTGACTTGGGCCAGCTGTGTGCAAATGTTGATAATCAAAATCAAAGGGTTCGTAGTAGTCATCAATTTCCGGCAAATCCGGATTCGCAAAAATATTCGCGAGGACTCGCAATTTTCCACCAATACGCGGGGTTAATTTTCCATCGGCACTACGCTGCCAACCCCCCTTCCATTTGTCCTGATTTTCCCACTCTTTGGGGAAACCAATACCGGGTTTGGTTTCAACATTGTTGAACCAGGCATATTCCACACCTTCGCGAGAAGTCCAGACGTTTTTGCAGGTTATTGAACAGGTATGGCAACCGATACACTTGTCCAAATTTAATACCATGCCTATTTGGGCGCGAACTTTCATTTTTTTGCCTCTTCTTGATTCGAGAATTTTTTAGAAAGATTGAATTGTTTTTTATCCACTTCTGCAGAGAATCAGCAGACCTTTATCAAGGTGTATCCAACCAATCCACATCTTTCATTTTTCTCACCACAACAAATTCATCACGGTTACAACCGACAGTGCCGTAATAGTTAAATCCATAAGCCTGTTGCGCGTATCCACCAATCATGTGCGTTGGTTTCATTACCGCACGCGTGACCGAGTTGTGCATGCCACCACGGGTTTTGGTTAAGGCAGAACCCGGCATATTCACGATACGTTCTTGGGCGTGATACATCATGCTCATACCTTGCGGAACGCGTTGTGATACTACGGCGCGCGCCGCAATCGCCCCGTTCACGTTAAACACATCGATCCAATCGTTGTCTTCAATACCGGCATCTTTGGCATCAACTTCACTGATCCAAACAATGGGGCCGCCGCGTGAAAGCGTCAGCATTAATAAATTGTCTGAATAGGTACTGTGAATACCCCACTTCTGATGCGGTGTAATCCAATTCAATACAATTTCTTTATTGCCATTAGGTTGACGATTTTTAACCGGCTCAATCGTTTTTAAATTGACGGGCGGTTTATAACTACAAAGCTGCTCGCCAAAATCACGCATCCATTCATGATCTTGATAAAACTGTTGGCGACCTGTCACCGTTCTCCAGGGAATTAATTCATGAACATTGGTGTAACCTGCGTTGTAAGAAACATGTTCATCTTCAAGACCAGACCAGGTGGGTGCCGAAATAATTTTTCGCGGTTGCGCAACAATATCGCGGAAGCGAATTTTTTCGTCTTCTTTGGGTTTGGCTAGATGCGTATGATCACGACCGGTAATTTTTGAAAGCGCATCCCAGGCTTTAACTGCAACATGGCCGTTAGTTTCCGGTGCCAGCGACAAAATCACTTCGCAGGCATCAATCGCCGTTTCAATTTTGGGTCGCCCTTGATGCACACCTTCATCGGTATGAACATGATTAAGTTTTGCAAGAAATTCGACTTCTTCTTTGGTGTCCCACTTAATGCCTTTGCCGCCATTGCCCAATTTTTCCAGCAAGGGGCCAAGCGATGTAAAACGTTTGTAAGTGTTCGGGTAATCACGTTCAACAACTACCATATTCGGCATGGTTACACCGGGTATTGCATCGCACTCCCCTTTCCACCAGGCTTTTACACCAAAAGGTTGTGCTAACTCTTCCGGCGTGTCGTGCATCATGGGTTGGGTGACAAAATCTTTTTCAACACCTAAATGTTTTCCACAGAGATTGGAAAATTCTTTGGCTATGCCTTTAAAAATATCCCAATCGCTACGCGATTCCCAAACCGGATCAATCGCTTTAGTTAGAGGATGAATAAACGGATGCATATCCGATGTATTCATATCATCTTTTTCGTACCAGGTTGCGGTTGGCAACACAATATCGGAATACAAACAGGTAGTGGACATTCTGAAATCCAGTGTCACCAGCAAATCGACTTTGCCTTCCACTGCTTGCTCATGCCATGTAATGTCTTCCGGTTTTTTGCCATCGGGTCCCAAATCTTTTCCTAACAAACCGTGTTTAGTACCCAGCAAATGTCGCAACATATATTCATGGCCTTTGCCACTGGAACCCAATAAATTGGAGCGCCAAATAAACATATTGCGTGGAAAATTTTGCGGTGAGTCAGGGTCCTGACAGGCAAACTGCAATCGGCCGGAAGTTAATTCATCGACTACATATTGTTTGGGATCTTTCCCAACCGCTGCTGCGGCAGCAACAATATGCAACGGATTGGTTGCAAGTTGTGGAGCAGATGGCAACCAGCCCATACGTTCAGCGCGTGAATTAAAATCAATAATACTGCCAGACCATTTTTCTTTATTGGCAAGTGGCGACACCACTTCGCTCATATCCAATTTTTCATAGCGCCATTGATTGGCGTGATTATAAAAAAATGAAGTGCCGTTCATTTGACGAGGCGGACGTTGCCAATCCAAAGCAAATGCCAGAGGCACCCAACCATTTTGTGGCCGCAATTTTTCTTGCCCAACATAGTGCGCCCAGCCACCGCCACTTTGACCCACGCAACCACACATCATCAGCATGTTAATCAAGCTGCGATAGTTCATATCCATGTTGTACCAATGGTTGAGTGCAGCCCCTACAATCACCATCGAACGGCCATGCGTTTTATCAGCAGTTCGCGCAAATTCCCGCGCAACACGAATCACATCTTCACGTTTTACGCCGGTAATTTTTTCTTGCCATGCGGGTGTGTAAGGTGCGTCATCGTCGAAACTCTTGGCAACATTTGCATCACCCAATCCATTGTCAACACCATAGTGAGCCACCATTAAATCGAATACGCTAGCGACCCATTGGGTTTCACCGTTCGCCAGCATAATTTTTCGCGCTGGAACTTTTCGTAATTGAATATCTGTGTGTTCTGTGTGTTCAAAATAGCCGTACTCATGCTCCCTTCCACCAAAATAAGGAAAGGCAACATCCAGAACTTCGTCGCAATGATTTTTTAACGAAAGATGTAAATCAACTTCATTGCCATTCACGCCATCGCGCTGCTCCAAATTCCATTTGCCACTTTGCCCCCAACGATAACCGATCGAACCATTATGGCTAATCAGTTCATTGGTTTTTGCATTAATTGAAATTGTTTTCCATTCCGGATTATTTTGTTGCTGCAAGTTATCAATTAAATCTGATGCACGTAAAAAACGCCCCTGAGTTAAATGCTCGCCGTTTTTTTCCAGCATCACCAACACTGGCATATCGGTGTATTGTTTGATGTAGCGAGTGAAATATTCACTGGGTTGATCGATGTGAAATTCTTTCAAGATCACATGACCAAAGGCCATGCCTAATGCAGCATCGGTTCCTTGCTTGGGTGATAACCAGGTGTCGCCAAATTTTGATGCCTCGGAATAATCCGATGTAATGACACAAGTTTTGGTGCCTTTGTAACGAACTTCCGATAAAAAATGTGCGTCGGGTGTACGTGTTTGCGGAACATTTGAACCCCAAACGATGATGTAATTAGAGTTGTACCAATCCGCCGATTCAGGCACGTCGGTTTGCTCACCCCAAACCTGAGGTGATGATGGCGGTAAATCACAATACCAATCATAAAAACTTAAACAGTTGCCACCAATTAACGAGAGGTAACGTGAACCTGCGGCATAAGACACCATCGACATAGCCGGTATGGGAGAGAAACCACTGATGCGATCGGGACCGTATCGTTTCGCTGTATAGATATTGGCGGCAGCAATAATTTCATTCACTTCGCCCCAATTGGCGCGCACAAAACCACCCAAACCACGACGTGATTTGTATTGTTGCGCACGCACAGGATCTTCCACAATCGATTCCCAGGCTTCGACTGGATCGCAATATTCCTGGCGCGCTTCTCGCCAAAGCTCAACCAATGCTTGACGTATTTTCGGATACTTCAATCGGTTGGCGCTGTAGATATACCAGGAATAACTAGCGCCTCTTGGGCAACCACGTGGTTCGTGATTGGGTAAATCGGGACGTGTACGAGGATAATCAGTCTGCTGAGTTTCCCAAGTGATCAATCCATCTTTAACATAAATTTTCCAACTACATGAACCAGTGCAATTCACACCGTGAGTTGAACGCACTATTTTGTCGTGCTGCCAACGTTGGCGGTAACCTTGTTCCCATGTGCGATCTTCATCGGTGGTGACACCATGTCCTTCTGCAAAGGGCTCCTGACGCTTTTTAAAAAATCGTAATTTATCAAGTAAATGACTCATGCTATTGCCGCTCCTCAGATTCACTTCAGTATTAGCATTGACGAATGAATACTGCGCTTTCATAAGCGGCTTGCCAACTGAGCCAAAATGCACGCAAATGCCCCATCTACCTCTTTAGGAGTAGCAAGAATAAAAATGTAATTTATTGATTTAATTGAAGAAAAGTTTTTTTATTTGCTTGTATTCCAAGTGAAATTACTCACTTAACACAAAAGGGGTACTCCAAATTACAAAACCGGATTTTCAGATAAAAAATCCCCGCCATAGCGAGGATTAACGTCATGTGAACAACATTGTCACGCAAATAACACTGAGCTAATTAACCAACGTGCCGAGTACATCCATAGCGGTAATAACACCCACAACTTTATTGTCGGCATTAGTCACAAATACCCGATGAATGTGTCGATCCAACAACACTTTGGCAACTGTTTCAACATTGGCAGTATCATCAACACTGATCACTTCTTTATTCATAATTTGGTGAACAGTACAGTTTTTATCGGCATCCTTTACCCAGCTGCGCAATAACTCTTCGTTGATTTCCTGACCACAAGTATCGCGGTAATGATTGCGCAACGCGTCGGATTTGCTGTTCTCATTTGCGTTGTTGAATTTAAATACATCACCAATACTCACGACGCCCACCAACTCATGATCCGATGCAATAACTGGCGCAGCTGATATTTGCCGATTAATAAAAAAATCAGCAAGTCGGTGAATCGTCCAACCTTCATAGGCAGTCAACAAATCTTCAGTCATAATGTCTTTGGCTTGTTGTGGATGTGTCTTTGCTGCGTTCATAGGGAAATTTCTCTATCGTTATGGATAGATACCTTATCGTAGAAATATTTAATCTCTGCAACCGGCCAAAATGGATATATACAACAATTTCATTACCTCTAAATAGGTATTTACAATTGAGAAAAAAATGAAGCCGATAACTCATAAAAAATCCATTATCACTCGTTTAAGCGTTGCTCTCGCCGGCATTGTGCTGCTGGGTATGAGTACCATGCTGATTTCATATTGGCTTTCAGAGCGCGCCGAAAATGATTCTCTCGCAATTAATATTGCGGGATCACTTCGCGTACAGACTTATCGATTAGGCTTGCTTTCTACACAACCTAACGCTGACCCATCTGCTTGGCAGGAAGCACAACGCAAACTGGAAGAAACATGGTCGCACCCTGTATTCATTCCTTTTTTACACAGCACTCCAAAAATTTCCGGCCTCTATCAAGAG
>CAMLML010000009.1 GCA_946481095.1 uncultured Cellvibrio sp. | reverse complement strand
CCCTCCTAACCTCCCCCTTGGCAAGGGGGAGGAACTTTACTCCCTACTTACTGTGGAGTGAGATCTGTCCCCTCCCCTTGCCAAGGGGAGGGCTAGGGTGGGGTGATTTATTTCAATAATAATGGTCTTATTAGCAGTTTATTGCCTAAAAATTTTTATAACAACAATTTTAGCAATCATCTGCTGGTGGTCTTTGGCTAGACTTGCTTTCAAGAATCGCCCTCACCCTAACCCTCTCCCAGAGGGAGAGGGGATGGACTCCCAATCTGCTACCAAGTGGATTCAGTTCCCTCTCCCTTTGGGAGAGGGCTAGGGTGAGGGCAAAAACAAATCGAGGAACCCGAAAATGCTCAAGAACCCATCCAGCAAATACCAACGTTTTGTCGGTGTTTCTTTGCCTGATCGCCAATGGCCTAACAACTTTATCCAAAAGCCCCCTATCTGGATGAGCACCGATTTGCGTGATGGTAACCAGGCGCTGATTGATCCTATGTCGGTGCAAACCAAATTTCGTATGTTTAAAGAATTGGTGAAGATCGGTTTTAAAGAGATCGAAATCGGTTTTCCTTCGGCGAGCGAAATTGATTACAACTTCACGCGTTTGTTGATTGAAGAAAATCATATTCCGGATGACGTCACCATCGAAGTGCTGGTGCAAGCGCGTTACGACTTAATCGAAAAAACCGTGCAAAGTTTGCGCGGTGCCAAGCGTGCGATTTTGCACATGTACAATCCGCTCGCGCCGGCGTTTCGTAAAATTGTGTATAACACTGACAAAGAAGGTGTCAAAAATATTGCGATTCAAGGCACCAAATGGTGTAAAGAATTAACCGCACAAGCGCCAGAAGTGGATTGGACATTTCAATATTCACCGGAAGTTTTTTCATCCACCGAAATTGAATTTGTGAAAGAAGTTTGCGATGAAGTGGTTAGCATTTGGAATCCATCGCCAACAAAAAAATTGATTTTAAATTTACCGGCGACTGTTGAAATGAACACGCCGAATACTTATGCCGATCAAATCGAATGGATTCATCGCAATATTAATCGTCGCGATTCTATTGTCATCAGCGTGCATCCACATAATGATCGTGGCACTGCGGTAGCGGCTGCAGAATTAGCGGTAATGGCCGGTGCGGATCGTGTTGAAGGTTGTTTGTTTGGCAACGGTGAGCGTACAGGTAATGTTGATTTGGTAACGCTTGCATTGAATTTATATTCGCAAGGTATTCATCCCGGTTTGGATTTTTCTGACATAGATGCTGTGCGTAAATTGCATGAAGAGTGCACGCAATTGCCAGTGCATCCGCGTCATCCTTATGCTGGCGAATTGGTGTTTACTGCATTTTCGGGATCACATCAGGACGCTATCAAAAAAGGTTTTGCGGTGCAGAAAAAAGATGCGCTTTGGGAAGTGCCTTATTTGCCGATTGATCCTGCCGATTTGAATCGCAGTTACGATGCGGTAGTGCGTGTGAATGCACAATCCGGTAAAGGTGGTGTGAGTTTCTTGTTGCAACAGGAAGCGGGTTTGCAATTGCCGCGTCGTTTGCAAATTGAATTCAGTTCAGTGGTGCAAAAGGTTAGCGACACCACCGGCAAAGAAGTCAAGAGCAATGAAATCGTCAAATTATTTGAGCAAGAATATTTTGCGGTGAACACACCGATTACTTACAAAAGCAGCAAGGTGCACGAGCAGGAAGATTCGCATCAGGTTGACATAGTCATTTACGCGCAGCATCAGGATAAAACCGTCGAGATCAGTGGTAGTGGTAATGGCCCAATCGACGCTGCTGCCCATGCCATCAGCCAATTTATGGGTTGTGAAGTCAGCGTGATTGATTATCACGAGCATGGTGTTGGTGAGGGTTCGGATGCGTCTGCAGTGACCTATCTCGAAGTAAAAGTGAGCAACGGTAAGCCGGTATTTGGTGTGGGGCAGGATCGCAACATCATTACCTCGGCTATCAAGGCGCTGATTAATGCAGTGAATCGCGCTCAATAATTTTTAAACTGGAACTTGCAAAACAAGACGACTGGTCATATATTAATGCCATGAACAAACGTGAACTGAAAAAAGATTATCTTCTGGATGCCGGACTTAAGGTCATGGCCACCCGTGGCTATAACGGTACCAGCATCCAGGACATAGTCGACGCAGCGGATTTGCCCAAGGGGTCTTTTTATACCTACTTCAAAAGTAAGGAAGACTTCGCCATTTCTGCGCTGGAAAAAGTTACCGAAGAGCGTATGGAAGCCAATCGCAATCTGTTGAATGACCGTGACCTTTGCCCGAAAGAACGCATCACCCGTTTCTTTACCGACAACATTGGTGGCTGCGAGGAGAATCTGAACGGCGGTTGTTTTATTGGCAATATGTGCCAGGAGATGTCTGAATCCAGCGAAGCCATTCGCTTGAAAGTACGCCAACTTCTGCGAAACAGCACCCAATTGATCGAAGATGTATTGGAAGAGGCCAGATTGAGGGGAATACTGAAAAGTGATTTGCCTTCAGCTGTATTGGCTGAGTTTTTGTTTAACGCCTGGGAAGGAACGGTAATGCGGATGAAAGCGGCAAAATGCCGTGAGCCCTTGAATGCATTTTTAACCGTCCTGCCTGAGCTGTTCTCCAAAAAGCAGGAATAACCTGTTTATTTTTTAACTCATTTATAGATGACTGGTCAGCTTTTAATGCCAGTTCAGATTCTGATTCAATTCAAAGATTGGAGTTGATTGTGTTTTTTATCGAAAAATTGCAGCAAATTAAAAGACGACTGGTCGCTTTTTTAAAGTCGAATAGACCTGTAAATGCGTTGGTATTGGTCCTGATTACAGGCCCCCTGTTTGCCAATCAGGAGCCATCGAATCCCGCAAATCATTATCGGCCTGCTGATGCCTGGATGGTTGCTTTTGATAACGACATTCTGGTGCCCGGCCACCGCGATCAGGATTACACCTACGGCATCAGCTTTGCGCAAATCAATGCGGACCTGGCCAATGCAAAGGTTTCACTGAATAAACCTTTAAGAGCACTGGATGCGTTGATTGGCAACGAGCATTCATCGATTCATGTGAAAGAAGCTTACAGTCGCGAATTCGGCGTGTTTGGTTTTACGCCGGAAGATATCAGCCTGTCGCAAGCCAATCCCAATGATCGGCCTTACGCCAGCCTGATCTATTTCTCCAGCACTCGTGATCAGGTGGATTTTGTTGAAAACGTCGCCTGGAAATCGACACTTACTTTGGGAGTTTTGGGTTCGGATCTGGTGGGTAAATTACAGCGCGAAGTTCATAGTCTGACCCAAAGCGAAACGCCACAGGGTTGGGATAATCAAATCAGTCAGGGGGGTGAATTAACCGGGCGTTATTTGATTGCGCGGCAAGATTATTGGGATGATCTTTCGGACAAATATGAAATCAAGTCCACGCTGCAGGCGTCTGTGGGTTACCTCAGCGAAGTGAGTTGGGGCATGAATATTCGTCGTGGAAAAATTCACAGCCCCTGGGCTTCATTTAATCCGGATCTCACCAGTTACGGCGAAAAATCTTCCAGCCTGATGCAAGCGAAAAATATTGATGAGCATTACATCTGGGCGGGATTTGCGGTTAAAGCACGAGCTTACAATGCATTTTTGCAAGGGCAATTTCGCGATAGTGCAGTGAACTACGATCAATCAGATCTGCGGCCGATTTTATTGGAAGCCTGGATTGGTTACACCTTTGCGTTTAAGCAGGGTTACCGCGTGAGTTACGTATTGCGAGGCCACAGCTCTGAAATTAAACGGGGCGCGGGCGACCGCAACCTTCTTTGGGGTGGCATAGTGGTTTCACACAGCATTTAATTTTTCCGGGCATTGCACGAGTCATTCGTCATGCCCTACTAATTTTGTCGCAAACACCCAATCAGCACAAAAAACCTCCTTCCTGCCCCCCTGCTTCAGGCGCCCGACAATACGCGTCACGATGAAATTGACTACCCCACCACAAAAATAGTTTAGAGGGATGAATCCAAACTCTCCGTATATCTGTCTTAAGGTTATTCGATGACAGCTGTCATGATTCCGTTAAATAGCGTTAACAAGGCTCGGCACTCTCTGTAAAAGCGACTAGTCTGCGTAGACCAAGATTTTATCGGCCATTACCGGTAATGGCTCTTATTAGGATGACCCATGATCAAATTACATCAATTACATAAGTACTATCACTCGGGCGAACAGCCTTTGCATGTATTAAAAGGAATCGATTTGCATATTCGCGAGGGTGAGTTGGTATCGATTATGGGTTCATCGGGTTCTGGTAAATCAACGCTACTCAACATTTTGGGTATTCTCGATAGTTTTGATTCAGGCAGTTATTTTTTAGCGGGTTACGAAATCAAAAATCTGTCAGAAAAAATGGCCGCAAAAATGCGCAATCAATTATTGGGATTTGTGTTTCAATCCTTCAATTTATTGCCGTTCAAAAATGCCACCGAAAATGTTTCCTTGCCACTTTATTATCAAGGTGTGAGCCGTAAAGAGCGCACCTATCGCGCCGAAAAATATTTGGAGATGGTGGGCCTTTCGCATCGCGCCAAATTTATGCCGAATGAATTATCCGGCGGACAAAAACAACGCGTGGCTATGGCGCGCGCGTTAGTGACAAAACCCAAAGTCATTTTAGCGGACGAACCCACAGGTGCATTGGATAGCCAAACCACGCAAGAAATTATGTCGCTGATGAAAGAAGTTCATCAACAAGGCAACACTATTGTGATTGTGACTCACGAACAGGACATTGCCGATCAAACCCAGCGTCAAATTATTTTGAAAGATGGTTTGATTGTGCCGGCCAAACATTCCGACATTATTCATAGTTAAGGCTGACGATCATGTTGGATAGCTTGCAAGAAATTCTCTACACACTTCGCCAAAATAAATTGCGAACAGCACTCACTGCTTTTGGTGTTTTCTGGGGCATTTTTATGCTGGTGTTGTTGTTAGGTGCAGGGCGAGGTATGCAAAACGGTGTCTATGATGATTTTGCATCAGACGCGATGGATTTTATTGTGATTTACACCTCCAGCACTTCGGTTGCCTATCAAGGCATGGGCCTGGGTCGCAACATAGTGCTAACGCAAGATGATTTGGATCAGTTACCAAAACAAGTGCCCGGCATAGGTTTAATCGCCAATGAAGTGCAACGTGGTGGAGTGAGTGTTGTGTACGGAAAAATGCAAGGCAGTTTCTCTGTGCATGGCGTACCGGAAGAATATTTTAAAGTGAAAGATGGAATCCCTTTTACCTTCGGACGCAAACCCAATCCGCTTGATGATACCCAATTTCGAAAAATTGCGGTGCTGGGCTCAGTGGTTGCCGAACGTTTATTTGGCAAGGGTGAAAATCCTGTAGGTAAGGACGTCAAAATTAATGGTGTGATAATGAAAGTTGTCGGCGTCTTTTATGACAAGGGCAACAATGGTCGCGATTCGGAACGGGTTTATATTCCTTATCCCACTTATTCAAAAATTTTTGGTGTGAGCAATATTGTTGGCTCTATTTGGTTGCGACCTGCCGCTGGCGCCGATGGTTATGCAGTGGAAAAAAATGCCATCAATTATTTACAAAAACGCCATCAAGTATCACCTGAAGATAAGCGCGCGATTAACTCATTCAATATGGCAGAAGCTGCTGAACGAGTGAATGGTGTATTCATTGGTATTGCCGTGTTGAATTGGTTTGTTGGATTAGGAACTTTGCTCGCCGGAATTGTGGGTGTGAGCAATATTATGATCATCACAGTAAAAGAAAGAACGCGTGAAATTGGTATTCGTAAAGCGCTGGGTGCAACACCTTTTAGTATCGTCAGCGGATTGGTGTTTGAATCGGTTTTGGTGACCAGTATTGCAGGCTATATGGGGCTGGTATTGGGTGTAGGTTTGATTGAGTTGATTGCGTTTGGTTTGCGCTCGGTAGGTGCTGAATTACCTTTCTTCCGCAATCCGGAAATTGATTTTGAAATTGCCGTTACCGCTATGTTGCTTCTGATATTTGCGGGTGCAATTGCTGGATTAATTCCAGCAGCGCGCGCCGCGAAAATTATGCCGATAGAAGCCATGAGAGCAGAATAATATGTGGATAGATACCGAAAAGTGGCAGGAAATTTTTAAAACACTTGGCCAACACAAGTTGCGAACTTTTTTAACAGGCTTGGGCGTTTTTTGGGGCATATTTATGCTGACGCTGTTATTGGGCGCAACCCGTGCGTTAGAAAATGGTGTGAAGAATGGGTTCCCTGCAGTGCCGAATATTGTGTGGATCTGGATTCAAGGTACGACACAAATGCCTTACAACGGTATGACCACTGGCAGACAAATTTCACTTAAACCGGAAGATGTTGAATTAATCAAAAAAAATGTTGCCAGTGTTGGCAGTATTCGCGGACAAAATTCGGTGGGCATCTGGAATGGTTCACCGCCTTACACTGTGCACAAAGATAAAAACGGCACTTTTTATGTACAAGGTTCGCATGCTGGCATGGAACCCATACACTCAATGAAAATTTTGGAAGGACGAGGTTTTAACGAAACGGATAATCGTGAAAAACGCAAAGTAGCCATCATCGGCAAGCGCGTGCAGGCACAATTGTTTGATGAAGGTGAAAGTCCTGTTGGTAAAAATATTGAAGTCAACGGCATTAGCTTTACTGTTATTGCAGTATTTGAATCATTAAATCCAGGTAATAAACAACAGGAAGAAGAAAAAATTTATTTCCCGAATGACACCTTGCGTTATGCATTCAATCAATTGGGTTGGATCGGCAGTTTTGTGGTGATACCCAAACCGGGCATTCATGCACGTATTGCAGAGGAAGAAACCAAACGCTATCTCGCCGAAATCAAACATGTTCATCCTGATGATCGCGGTGTGTTTGGCAGTTTTAATTTGCAAAATGAATACGACAAAATTCAGGGATTATTTTTCGGAATGAAATTCGTCGGCTGGTTTGTCGCGGTCGGCACCATACTCGCAGGCGCTATTGGTGTTGGCAATATTATGTTGATTGTCGTTAAAGAACGTACACGTGAAATTGGTTTGCGCAAAGCACTGGGCGCAACACCACGCGCAATTGTCGGCATGATAGTTCAGGAATCGTTATTCATCACTGCAGTTGCCGGTTATGCCGGGTTGGTTGTCGGTGTGTTGTTGCTGGAAGGAATCGACAAACTACGCATGATGGCAGGTGATTCAGGATTTTTTGGCAAACCGGAATTGGATTTTGGAACAGCAATCACCGCTCTGGTGGTATTAATTGTTGCGGGATTGTTAGCGTCGATTTTGCCTGCCTCAAAAGCGGCAGCTGTAAATCCGATTGTGGCCTTGCAGGATGAATAAAAATTAGACCCCACCCTAACCCTCCCCTTGCCAGGGGAGGGGACTGCTCCTCCCCCTTGTAAGGGGGAGGCTGGGAGGGGGTCAAGCAATAAAAATGTTTTAAGAATTGGATAAGTAAATCAGGTAAATCAAGATGAAAAAGTTTTTTATACGCGCGTTGTTGGCAATAATCGTCATTATTTTTATCTGGACGGGATTTTTTCTCTACGGAAAATCGCAAGAGAAACCGGTTGTCTACAATTCTGTACCGGTGTTTAAAACCACCATTGTCAAAAAGACAGTGGCGGTAGGTAAAGTGATTCCGCGCCGCGAAATTGAAATTAAATCGCAAGTGTCCGGCGTGGTGGAAAAACTTTATGTCACGGCAGGCCAGTTGATCAACAAAGGCGACATAGTGGCGAAAATCACCTTGGCGCCCAATATGATTCAACTCAACCAGGCTGAATCCCAATTGGAGCAGGCCAGATTAAATCTGCAAAATATTGAAACAGAATATTTACGTCAGAAAAAACTTTTCGAACAAAAACTGATTTCATCGTCTGAATTCAATAAATTAACTCTGCAATATGACCTTTATAAAGAAGGCGTAACTTCAGCTGAAAATAATGTGCTGCTTTTGAAAAAAGGCGCCACCAAAAAATCCGATAAAGTCTCTAACATGATTCCTGCCACAGTCACTGGCATGGTGTTGGATCTGCCTTTCAAAGAAGGTGCCTTCATTGTTGAAACCAGTTCGTTCGGTTCCGGTACAACTGTGGCGACTCTGGCGGATATGCAGGACATGATCTTCGAAGGTTTGGTAGATGAATCCGAAGTCGGCAAAATTCACGAAGGCATGGAATTGATTTTGAACATTGGTGCATTGCAAGACGAACCTTTCACAGCTGTACTGGAATATATTTCCCCGAAAGGGATTACCGATCAGGGCACAATCAAATTCCAGATTCGCGCTGCAGTAAAACTCAACGAAAAATTATTCCTGCGCGCCAACTACAGTGCCAACGCGGATATAGTTCTGGATAAACGCGAAAATGTAGTTGCCATTAACGAGCGCGATTTATTAATCGAAGACAAAAACCATTTCGTCGAAATCGAAAAAGGCCCACAACAATTTGAAAAACGCGCCGTAAAAGTCGGCCTGTCTGACGGTATTAATATTGAAATTGTTGAAGGTTTAAAAGAAGGTGACAAGATTAAACAGCGTTAATCCCATGAAGGCCTTGAGAGCGATTGTTGCAAAACAATCGCTCTTTTTTTTGCGGATCAATTAATAATTAATACCCAAACTTCTGATAAAACGCAGCCCAACTGACAATAGTTTGAAATTCGATTGTGGTGATTTGGCTGCGTGCATCTCCTCGCCAGTAGGAATTTTTTCCGCATAATGTGCTATCAACCTGTGCGTGATAACCAACACCTTTTCCCATATCAGCAAGATTTTTTGGGTTGGGTGCTGTGCGTCCAATAGCTTTTATTGGAAAACCAAAGGCATCAGAAAGATCAGAAATCAAACTGCTAACGGTTGTCATTTGCGGCATGGTTATGCCGAGCATTGCTGGATCGGGTTTCCGTCCATCGCCATAATTCCAATCGGCGATTAATTCAACACTGTAATAATATTGACCTAATTTATTCATAGAAGCTGCAAACTCGCTTAATCGTCGATACTGTCCTAGGGCGCCTTCCCTATCAATAACAAAATGTGCATCGGCTTGTATTCCGGCTTTTTTATTTTTTGCCTCCCAGTCGCGTTGTATCCCTTCTAGTGTTGTTGTGGGCGAGTGAGTGGTGTGTAAAATTACGCCATTTATTTCATTAATCTTCATCGAAGAAATCATATTGGCTTTGTAATGCTTGACTTGGAGTTTCTTGGCTGATGGATACCATTCATAAGGAACACTATTCATAATTTCATCCTGACCTTGCCGATATAAAGTGTTAAATACAGTATTTTTGAAAACGAAAAGTATCCCAAGCCTAAATGGTCTATTGTGATATGACTCTCAATTCAATAAAAATGGTTATTCATAATCAGAACAAACTGTTTGGGTTCAGCAGTTCGCGGGGAATTTATGCGTTACAAACACAGCTTGGGTGTACAAACCTATTCATTTCGCGATTTAAAAGATGTCATGGCCAAAGCAACACCGGCGCGTTCCGGTGATTATCTTGCCGGTGTTGCCGCAACCACATATGTAGAAAGAATGGCAGCACGTATGTGTTTGGCGGAGATTCCCCTGAACGAATTTCTGCACGAGTTATTGATTCCATATGAAAGTGATGAGGTTTCCCGTTTAATTATTGATAGTCATGATCAAAATGCTTTTTCAGAAATCAGCCATTTGACGGTCGCTGATTTTCGTAACTGGCTATTATCTGATGCTGCCACAACAGAAACACTGCATCGCGTTTCGCGTGGAATAACCCCGGAAATGGCGGCAGCTGTTAGTAAATTAATGCGCAATCAGGATTTAATTCTGGTTGCAAAAAAATGCTCGGTGATTACACATTTTCGCAACACGATTGGGTTGCCAGGACATTTATCTTCGCGATTACAGCCCAATCATCCAACTGATGATCCACGCGGAATAGCGGCGTCAATCGTTGATGGTTTGCTCTATGGTGCCGGTGATGCCGTTATTGGTGTTAATCCTGCCAGTGATAATTTGTCAGCGCTTCAGGATCTTTATCATTTGCTGGATGATGTGATTCAACAATTTGCAATTCCCACACAATCCTGTGTACTGACGCATGTCACCAATCAAATTCAATTGATTGAAAAAGGTGCTCCGGTTGATTTGGTTTTTCAATCTATTGCAGGAACAGAATTGGCGAATAAAAGTTTTGGTATCAACATTTCATTATTGCAAGAAGCGCGTGAAGCAGCCTTGTCACTTAAACGTGGCACACTGGGAAATAATGTGATGTATTTTGAAACCGGGCAAGGTTCGGCGCTTTCTGCCAATGCGCATCATGGTGTTGACCAACAAACCTGTGAGGCCCGTGCTTATGCAGTTGCACGACATTTGTCGCCGTTACTCACCAACACAGTGGTGGGTTTTATCGGGCCAGAATATTTATATGACGGCAAGCAAATTATTCGCGCAGGATTGGAAGATCATTTTTGCGGAAAATTATTGGGTGTGCCTATGGGTTGTGATGTGTGTTACACCAATCACGCCGAAGCAGATCAGGATGATATGGATACACTGATGACACTGCTTGCCAACGCCGGTTTAACATTTTTAATGGGTATACCCGGTGCAGACGACATAATGTTGAATTATCAAACCACTTCATTTCATGACACACTTTATTTGCGCAATATTCTCGGATTAAAAGTTGCGCCGGAGTTTGAACTATGGCTCAAAAAGATGAACATCATGAATCCGGCAGGACAATTGCGTCCGATCAGCCAACAACATCCACTGCTGCAACAATTTCCAAACAAATTGATGCAGTAAATCCAATTGTTACCGCTGATCCATGGCAGGACTTAAAACAATTCACACAAGCGCGCATTGCACTGGGGCGTGTGGGCGGCAGTTTGCCTACTCATGCGGTGTTGGATTTCAGTTGTGCTCACGCTATGGCTCGCGACACAGTGCATCTTGCATTGGATGTGAATCAACTTGCAGCAGAACTGGAGAGTCAGGGATTAAAAACTTTGCAGGTTCACAGTTGTGCGTCAGATCGTCATACTTTTTTATTGCGGCCTGATTTTGGCCGACGATTGAATCATGACAGTTGTGAATTATTAAAAACTTACGCACAACACAATAAAACAAAAATAGATTTACTACTGGTAGTGGGCGATGGTTTATCGTCAATCGCTATTGCCCGGCATGCTGCAAAATTAATTGCGGAAATTCATCAACAATTGCCGGTAGATTGGAACACAGGCCCGGTTGTGATTGCGCAACAATCCCGTGTTGCACTGGCTGATGAAATTTGTGATTTGTTGGATGCAACTATGGTGGCTATTTTAATCGGTGAACGTCCTGGATTAAGTTCGCCGGATAGTCTGGGAATTTATCTCACTTATCAAGCCAAACCGGGTTCTACCGATGCCGAGCGCAATTGTATTTCCAATATACGTCCGCAAGGTTTGGATTATGTAACGGCAGCCAAAAAATTATTGTGGCTTTGTGAGTCGGCCAATCGCTTGCAGTATTCCGGAGTCAATTTAAAAGATGAAAGTGATGCGGAAAGTTTTATTGCCAGCTCATTCCCGCATGCACAGGAATGAGCATCGACTTTTTGATAGATGCAAAAGTATCGATTAATCAGGAATTTTTATTCAAACGACTGTGGTGAAGGCCATAAACAAAATAAATGAGTAAACCTGCTGCAACCCAGCCCAAAAAGCGCAGGTGTGTTTGCGCAGGTAAAAAAGCGATCAATGCCAAACATGAAATAACACCCAAAACCGACATTAAAATTCCGCCGGGAATTTTAAATGGCCGTGGTAAATCCGGGTGCGTTACTCGCATTACAATCACACCAACACATACCAATACAAACGCAGAAAGTGTTCCGATATTGACTAATTCTGCCAAAGCATTCAGTGGCACCAATCCAGCCATGACTGCCATAATTACACCACAAATGACTGTATTTTTAATCGGTGTTTGGGTTTTTGAATTAACATCACCAAAGATATTTGAAATTAATCCGTCGCGTGCCATTGCGGTGAGAATTCGTGTTAATGCGTAATAAAGAACCAGCATTACAGTTGTTAATCCTGTAATGACTCCGGTTGCAACCAATGCGGATGCCCAGTTGATACCAATTAATTGCAAACTGTGTGCAACGGGTGATGAAACATTTAATTGTGGATACGGAACCATTCCGGTTAATACACCTGAAACAACGATGTAAATCAGCGTACAAAAAATCAATGAAGCCAAAATTCCCAGGGGTACATCACGTTGCGGATTTTTGGCTTCTTCTGTTGCGGTTGAAACTGCATCAAAACCAACATAAGCAAAAAATACCACTGAGGCACCAGCCAAAATTCCAACTGGATTTCCCCCTTCAACTGTCGAGAACCAGCCATAAGGCATAAAAGGGGACCAGTTATCGGGATTGATGTGAAAAATACCAACAGATAAAAACACCACAATGGTGAGCAATTTTACAAACACCATACCCATATTTAATTTGGCACTTTGTTTAATACCAATAATTAACATGACCATTAAAATAATAATAATCATAAAGGCAGGTAAATTAATTATTCCGCCAACAGCAGGGCCTTTGGTTAATACATCCGGCAATCCCAAGCCAATTGCGGTTAAGGCGTTGTTGAAATATCCCGACCAACCATTCGCCACTGCTGCGGTGGCAACACCGTATTCCAGAATTAATACCCAGCCAATTATCCAGCCCACCAACTCGCCAAACGCAGCGTAGGAATAACCATAAGCACTGCCTGAGCCCCCTACACTGGATGACATTTCGGCGTAAGCGAAAGCAGCAAAAGTACAGGCGATTCCAGCCACTACAAAAGATAAAACTACTGCCGGCCCGGAAGTAGTCGCCGCTGCAATTCCTGTTAATACAAAAATACCTGTACCTATGATGGCGCCTATTCCCAAGAGTGTTAGATCCCATAAACCCAGGCAGCGTTTTAAACCAAAATTTTCCTGTTCATTGGTCAGGGGTTTGCGTCGAAATAATCTGGTAATAAAAGAATTGGACATAGTAGGGTCGCTCGATTATTGAGTTTTTAGGCGAGCTACATCATAACGGCAAATGCCTGTTATGCGATGCAAAATTTTTCTTTAATGGGAACTCTGAAGATTTAAATTGAATAATGACCTGATTTTGTGCAGGAATTGATTGGGGAAATCAAAATCGAGCAGAAAAAAGCCCGATAATTTTACCGGGCTTTTTTTGCTGATTGAGAAGGCACTATTTTTGCTGTTGCTTTAACAAATCGCGAATTTCCCTTAACAGTAATTCTTCATTGCTGGGTGCTGCTGGGGCTGCCGGTGCTTCCTCTTCTTTTTTCTTCAGGCGATTGATACCTTTAATCACCATGAAAATGACAAAAGCGATAATTGTAAAATCAATTAATGTTTGCAGGAACTTGCCATAGGCAACCAATACCGGTGTTTGCCCTTCAATGATCGCCGGTAAAGTCACCGCCAAATCCGAAAAATTAACCCCGCCAATCAAATAACCAATCGGTGGCATAAACACATCGCCAACCAAAGACGAAACGATTTTTCCAAAAGCGGTACCAATGATGACACCTACCGCCAAATCAACCACATTACCCTTGATGGCAAAAGCCTTGAACTCTTGAATAAAACTCATGGAATATCCCCTTGAATGGATTGTTTTTTTAAACGCTCTTTTTATACGCTGATTTTTAATTCGGTCAATCAGATTTTTAATTCTTCCCAAAGCGCATCAATTTTTTCTTTTACTTTTGCATCCATTTCAATCGGCGTACCCCACTCGCGCTGGGTTTCGCCGGGCCATTTGTTGGTGGCATCGAAACCAATTTTAGAACCCAAGCCTGAAACAGGTGATGCAAAATCCAGATAATCAATTGGCGTATTTTCTATCATGACTGTGTCACGTGCGGGATCCATGCGGGTGGTCATAGCCCAGATCACATCTTTCCAATCGCGCGCATTGACATCATCGTCAGTGACTATGACAAATTTGGTGTACATAAACTGCCGCAGAAAACTCCACACCCCCATCATCACGCGTTTGGCGTGGCCGGGATATTGTTTTTTCATGGTGACTACTGCCATGCGATAAGAACAACCTTCGGGCGGCAAATAGAAATCCACAATTTCCGGAAATTGTTTTTGCAAAATCGGTACAAACACTTCGTTAAGTGCAACGCCTAAAATGGCGGGCTCATCTGGCGGGCGACCGGTGTAGGTACTGTGATAAATCGGATCGCGTCTGTGCGTAATTCTTTCAACAGTAAATACCGGGAAATTATCGACTTCGTTGTAATAACCAGTGTGATCGCCAAACGGACCTTCGGGTGCCATGTCACCGGGCGCAATAAAACCTTCCAAAATAAATTCGGCAGATGCAGGTACTTGCAAATCATTCCCAAGACATTTCACCACTTCAGTTTTATCACCGCGCAACAATCCGGCAAAACCATATTCCGATAAAGTATCGGGCACAGGCGTTACGGCACCGAGAATAGTGGCGGGATCAGCTCCCAAAGCAACAGCGACAGGAAAATTTTTTCCGGGATTTTTAATTTGAAATTCACGAAAATCCAAGGCGCCACCGCGATGCGATAACCAGCGCATAATCAATCGGTTTTTGCCGATTTTTTGCATGCGATAAATACCGAGATTTTGTCGCTCTTTGTGCGGGCCGCGCGTAACCACTAATGGCCAGGTCACTAATGGGCCGGCATCGCCCGGCCAACAGGTTTGAATGGGTAAATTATCCAAATCAACCTGATCGCCTTCCAACACAATTTCCTGACTCGCTGCTTTGCTCAATACCTTGGGCGCCATGTTCAAGACTTGTTTGAATATGGGCAATTTTTCCCATGCGTCTTTAAATCCTTTGGGCGGCTCGGGTTCTTTTAAAAAGGCTAATAATTTTCCCACTTCACGCAGTGCTTCAACCGATTCTTGTCCCATGCCCAATGCGACACGTTCAGGTGTGCCGAATAAATTACCGAGTACGGGAATCGAATAACCTTTGGGATTTTCAAACAAAAGCGCGGGGCCACCTGCACGTAAAGTGCGGTCGCATATTTCGGTCATTTCAAGATGGGGATCGATTTCTTGCGTGATGCGCTTGAGCAAGCCGCGAGATTCGAGTAGTTGAATGAAATCGCGAAGGTCTTTGTATTTCATTTATTTTTCCTCCTTTATCGGGAGGGGTATTCCCCCTCTCCCTAACCCTCTCCCACCAGGGGAGAGGGGACAGAGTTAACTTCGTTGTGAATAAATCAGGGAGTCAGCTCCCTCGCCCCTTGTGGGAGAGGGCGGGGGGAGAGGGGTAAAAATTATTTACGTTTCATCGACTGGAAGAATTCATCATTGGTTTTGAAATCTTTCAATTTGTCGATTAAAAATTCAGTCGCTGCGACGTCTTCCATATCATTTAACAAGCGACGCAAAATCCAGGCGCGTTGCAGCTCATCTTCTTTCATCAATAAATCTTCGCGGCGTGTGCCGGAGCGACGAACGTTGATGGCAGGGTACACGCGTTTTTCAGCAATTTTACGATCCAAATGCAATTCAAGATTACCTGTGCCTTTGAATTCTTCGTAAATTACTTCATCCATTTTTGAACCGGTATCAACCAGTGCGGTGGCGATAATACTTAAACTGCCGCCTTCTTCGATATTACGTGCAGCACCGAAGAAACGTTTGGGTCTTTCCAATGCATGTGCATCCACACCACCGGTTAATACTTTTCCGGATGAAGGAATTACAGTGTTGTAAGCGCGTGCGAGACGAGTGATGGAGTCGAGCAGAATCACCACATCTTTTTTGTGTTCAACCAAACGCTTGGCTTTTTCAATCACCATGTCGGCCACTTGTACGTGACGTGCAGGTGGTTCGTCAAACGTTGATGCCACTACTTCGCCGCGTACCGAGCGTTGCATTTCGGTCACTTCTTCAGGGCGTTCGTCGATTAACAACACAATCAAATGACATTCCGGATTATTGCGCGTAATTGCCTGCGCAATATTTTGCATCATGATGGTTTTACCGGCTTTGGGCGGTGCCACAATCAAACCGCGTTGGCCTTTGCCTATGGGTGCGATTAAATCGATGATACGGCCGGTTAAATCTTCAGTGGAGCCATTACCGGCTTCAAGCGGTAAACGGACATTGGGGAAAAGGGGCGTGAGGTTTTCAAACAGAATTTTGTTGCGAGAGCTTTCAGGTTTGTCGAAGTTGATATCGTTAACTTTTAGCAGGGCAAAATAACGTTCTCCCTCCTTGGGCGGGCGAATCTTGCCCGAAATCGTGTCGCCTGTTCGCAAATTAAACCGGCGTATTTGACTGGGTGATACGTAGATATCATCAGGCCCCGCCAGATATGAACTGTCTGCAGACCGCAGAAAACCAAATCCATCAACCAAAATTTCCAGAACACCATCACCGTAAATATCTTCACCACTTTTGGCGTGGCGCTTGAGAATATTGAAGATGATGTCTTGTTTGCGTGAACGAGCCATGTTTTCGAGGCCCATTTCATCAGCGATGTTAATTAATTCTTCGATTGGTTTCTTTTTAAGGTCGGTAAGATTCATATGTTAACTTTTGGGATGTTTGAGGATGTTAGTTTGCGCAGAAATAAGGCCAAACATGGATTTTGGTTAGGTTTTTATGTCCGTTATCGTGAATCAGATAAGAAGATTCAAGGAGGCATACAGCAGATGTTTGGAGTATAGCGGCGATTCCTGCCCTGTCAAAACAATGCGGGCTACCTTTTGAGCAGCCCGCCAAGATTACAAAGATGCGTTAATAAAATCAACTAGTTGTGGTTTTGCCACAGCACCAATTTTCGTTGAGTGCAGTTGACCTGCTTTAAAAATCAACAATGTCGGAATATTCATCACGCCAAATCGCTCGGCGGTTTTACGATGAGCCGCAACATCCAGTTTTACAATTTTCAATTTCCCCTGATATTGCTCAACCAGATCATCCAGCACCATGGCGATCATTTTACAAGGGCCACACCATGCTGCCCAAAAATCAACTAACACAGGAATATCGGAATTTATAACTTCCTGATCAAAGCTGTCGTCGGTTGCATGTACTATCAAAGGATTTGCCATACTTGTGTCCTCACTGAAAGGCTATTCATCGTTGTACGGCATGATAAAGATGGAGGCTGTCACAGGGCAAGGAGGAAAAAACAATAATTACTATAAAAATTCACTATTCGCAGCTGGTCAGGATTTTTTACCCAATCCGGCTGACTCCATGGCAGCATACAAAGCGTCCAGTGTTACCGGCTTGGAAATATAATAATTCATGCCCGCTGCAAAAACGGCTTCGCGATGTTCCTGCAATGCGTGAGCTGTCAATGCAATGATGGTGGTGCTTTTGCGCATTTGATTTTGTTCAAATTGCCGGATTTGTCGAGTGGCTTCGAAACCATCCATTTCCGGCATTTCACAATCCATTAATACCAGATCATAGGGCGGGGCGTTATCGACAACTTTATCGACAGCAATTTTTCCATTTTCTGCAAATTCAGGGGTAATGCTGAGCTTGCCCAGCAAGCCTTTAATCACCATGCGATTGACCGGGTTATCTTCAGCAACCAATACTTTTAAATGGGTAAATTGCAAATGATTTTTTTTGGATTCTGTGATTGTAATTTTTTCAATGGACTGATTATCGGCGAATAACATCATCAGATGGTGATGTAATTTTTTTATAGAAACCGGTTTGCGTAATACTTTTAAAATTGTCAGCGAGGCAATTTGTTGTTGATCAAAATAAATATCGCCAGAGCTCAACAAGATTAAGGGCAGTTTGGTAAATTCAGGCATCTCGCGAATTTTTTCCAGAAAATCCAATCCGGTTGAATCCGCCAATTCCTGATCAACAATTAAATAGCCATAGGGTTCGCCGGAATTAATAGCCTGTTTCAATCGTGCAATGCCGGATTTTGCAGTGGCGGCTTCATCCAGCTGAACTCCTACAGGATTTAAATGTGAAGAAATAAAACGGGAAAGATATTGATTGGATTCGATTAATAAACCGCGAATGGATGTGAGCTTGTTATCGACAATAAAAGGTTTGTTTTCGGACAATACAGTCAATTTTGCAGTGAACCAGAAAGTAGATCCTTTGCCTTTTTCACTGTCAACACCAATTCTGCCGCCCATAAGTTCGACCAGACTTTTACAAATCGCCAACCCCAATCCTGTACCACCATATTTTCGTGTTGTTGATGCATCAGCTTGATTGAAAGATGAAAAAAGGCTATCAATTTTAGTTTGCTCAATACCAATACCGCTGTCTTCTACTGCAAATCTCAGCAAAATTTGATTGCCTTGTGTTTGCACCTCACTGACAGTCAGTGATACAAAACCTTCGGCAGTAAATTTAAATGCATTGCCTAAAAGATTAATAATAATCTGGCGCAATCGGGTTGGATCACCTGTAATTTTCGTGGGCACAGATTCTTCCAATCCACCAAATAATTCAACGCCGCGCTTGCTCGATGTCGCACCAAATAATTGCACGCAATTTTCAACCAATTCATCCAGATCAAAATCAACGGATTCCAGTTGCATTTTACCGGCTTCAATTTTTGAGTAGTCCAGAATATCGTTGATGATGGCCAACAAAGTTTCGCCGGAGCGATGAATGACATCCACATAATGTTTTTGGTTTTCATCCAAAGGTGTATCGCGCAACATTTCCACCATGCCTATGACACCGTTCATAGGCGTACGGATTTCATGGCTCATGGTTGCTAAAAATTGACTTTTTGCCCGGCTCGCATCTTCTGCAGCATTTTTTTGTTTTTCAGTTTTCAATTTTTGTTCTTGCTCTTCCATCAGAGCAACTTCAATTGCATGCCGTTTTGCTATGTCATCCAATAAACTTTGCCGCATGTGATTGATAGCATTGACGACATTATCCAATTCATCATCGCGATTATTAATTTTATAGCGTTTTAATTTCAGCGGTTGATTCAGATTATCGAGTTTGACATTGCGGGCATAATCCGCAATCACTTTAATATGGCTTGTTAAGAGTGCATGTACCAGCCAAATAATAAACAGGGCAATGACCAGCGTTTTTCCACCTTGAACCAGCGAAATAAAAAAAGCCCTGTCCCATAACCGATCATAAATACTGGCCAGGCTTGCGGTTACAGTTAATACACCCAATTGTTGCGGTGGTGTTGATTCATCCTGATAAATCAGCGGATAACTTTTAATTAAAAACTGGCTGGGCCTGAGATTGGTGTCAGCCGGTTGGAAAGAATCTCCGCGAACAACCAGTTCCTGTTTGGTTCCGTTCCAATCATTCCACTCCACGGCAACCTGCACAACATCACTGACTTGTAATACGCTGTTGACCTGAATACTGAGTTGTTCCTGATCGAATCCCCAAAGGCTTTTAGTGATGCTGGCAAGTGTGCTGACCTGCACCTGGTCAAGGCGTTTTTCAAGAGAGTTTTTATCATCATTGAAATTGCCATGAAGCTGGAGAAAAATTGCGATGAGTGTAATAACCGAGCTGCTGATAATGATAAGCCCCAGCAAGCGGGCTACTATCGGGTTATCGCGCATGTAGTGAGTGAACATAGCTTTCCTGTGAAGACTTGTTTTTTAGTTGAAGTCCCTCGACCTGTTGAGTGTAGCAGTCGTTGCCCAAGTTTCGAATTATCTTTCCATTTGCCATACGACAAGCATTCCATCTTGTATTACAATCGCAACCTGCCCGGCCACTGGGCTGCAGTCTGTTGATAATTTCCCCCCGCTTAAGAATACGGAGACGGTTTTGATGAAGTATTTCATCGCCAGTAAGTTAACCTGTTACAAAAAAAATGCATCATGGATTTCATACGCGCTTTTGCTCTCTGCCTTGTGTATGAACTCACAGGCCCAGTCGTCAGCACCGGCTTTGCCTTTGTCTCCTGCGCAGGGTACAGAATTTGGCCAATCACAATTGTTTGATGCTGTCAGTTCACGAGCCAAATTGTTGGCCAAGCGCGAATATAAAGCATTGGAAACCAATATTCCTGATGCTCTTTCACAAATGAATTACGACCAATACCGTTCAATTCGTTTCCGTCCCGAGGCATCTATCTGGCACAACGAATCCTTGTTTGAATTGCAACTTTTTCATCCGGGATTTTTATATCGTGAGCCCATAGTGCTACACATGGCGACTGACAGTGCAGACTCCTACGTGCAGTTCAAACAGGAATTTTTTAATTACGATGGACCTGCGGCACCACTAGCCGGTGTTGCGCCGGACAATATTGGTTTTGCAGGTTTCCGTGTTCATTACCCATTAAACAGTAATGAATATAAGGATGAATTTGTGGTGTTTCAGGGCGCTTCCTATTTCCGTATGGTGGGTCCCGGGCTGGCTTATGGTTTGTCTGCGCGGGGATTGGCTATAGATACAGCAGAACCCAAGGGTGAAGAGTTTCCGGTTTTTCGCGAATTTTGGCTGGTCAAACCTGCTCCTGCCGATACCCGCATGGTGATGTATGCGTTGCTGGACAGTCCCTCCATTACCGGCGCTTATCGATTTGAAATTTTGCCCGGAGCTCCTACAGAAATGTTGGTTGAGGCTCGTTTATTCGCGCGCAAGGATATTTTGAAACTGGGTGTTGCTCCGCTCACCAGTATGTACATGTGGGGTGAAAACCATACTCGTTACGTTGATGACTTTCGTCCGGAAGTCCACGATTCAGATGGACTATTAATGGCGGCTGCCAATGGTGAGTGGATCTGGCGACCCATCAGCAATCACCGCAGTTTGCGCGTTTCTTCAATGATGGATGAGAATCCTCGTGGTTTCGGCCTGTTGCAACGCGACCGTGATTTTGAACATTACATGGACATGGAAGCTCGCTACGAAAAACGCCCGAGCATGTGGATCATGCCGGAGGGCAACTGGGGTAAGGGTCGTGCCGAATTGGTAGAAATCCCTAGCGACAGTGAAACCAATGACAACATAGTGGCTTACTGGGTGCCGGAAAAACCCATGAAAGCGGGTGGCAGCGCCACTTTCAAGTACCGCCTGCGCAGTTTTGATGAACACCTACCGGAGAATTCGGGTGCAAAAGTGATACGGACGCGTATTGGCTGGGGTGCCAATCCGGGTCAGGCTGATCCACCGCCGCGCAGCAAGCGCAAATTTATTATCGATTTCCGGGGCGGCGAACTGGATAACCTGTCTCCCGATGCCCCTCTGGTTGCTGAAATGCAAAAATCGGCAGGCGAGGTCAGTGAGCTGGTGATTCGCCAATTACCCGATGGCCGTACCTGGCGCGCATCATTCAAACTGGAACCCGAAGGAAACAAAGTCGCGGACATGCGTTTATTCCTGAAATTACGTGATCAACGCTTGAGCGAGGTGTGGAGTTATGTCTGGTACCCAGACGCCATCCAGTAAACTTCATACACCGATTGTCCCTGCGGATTTATCAGGGCAGCCCCGTGATGCCATACACCTGCCCTATAAATCCTTGCGCCGCTGGTTGTTCAGTGGCCTGAGTCTGGTGACCAGTGTGTGGGGCGTTTACATGATGTATGAAATTTTAAGTGCGAATGAGCTAACCGCACTTGAAACCGTCATTCTGATGTTATTTGCCCTGAGTTTTTCCTGGCTGGCCATTTCATTCTGGAGTGGGTTTATTGGTTTTGTGTTACAACTTTTCCAGATTGATCCGCTCAACCTGACGCGACAAAAAAAACTCACTGCCGAGCTATTGCCAATCACCACCCGCACGGCGGTTGTGATGCCGGTTTACAACGAAGACACTCGTCGGATCATCGCCGGGTTTGAAGCGACTTTGCGATCACTGGAAAAAACCGGGGAATTATCCCATTTTGATTTTTTCATGTTGAGCGACACCACCAAGCCGGACATAGCACAAGCCGAACGCGATGCCTGGCAACAATTAACCGAACGTCTGGGTCATTTATCACAACAGGTTTTTTATCGTCGTCGCGAAAAAAATATTGGTAGAAAAGTAGGAAATCTTGCTGAATTTTGCCAGCGTTGGGGCAGCAATTATGAGCACATGATTGTATTGGATGCTGACTCGATCATGACCGGGGAGTGCCTGTTAACTTTAGTGCGTCAGATGCAAGCCAATCCTCGTACAGGATTAATTCAAACGGTTCCAATTCCTGTTCGTCAAACCACTTTTTTTGGTCGCTTTGTACAGTTTGCAGCGGTACTTTATAGCCCCATGCTGGCCACAGGTTTGGCTTTTTGGCAAACCGATGCAGCCAATTATTGGGGACACAATGCCATTATTCGTTTACGTGCCTTTATCGATCATTGTGGCTTGCCAAGTTTGGGTGGTCGTGCACCTTTTGGCGGAGACATACTCAGTCACGATTTTGTTGAAGCCGCTATGTTGCGTCGTGCCAATTGGGATGTGATTTTACTGGCGGATCTGGAAGGCAGTTATGAAGAAGTGCCTTGTAATATTATCGATTACGCCACACGCGACCGACGTTGGGTTCAAGGCAATATCCAGCATTTGGGCATTATCGATTTACCCGGGTTGCATCCCATCAGTCGTTGTCATTTTTTCTTTGGTGCGCTTGCTTATGTCACATCGTTAATCTGGCTGTTGATGTTGGTACTTTCAACCGCCGATGCGGTTGTTCGCGCATTGAATTCCAATGTGTATTTCACCGAAACCTATCAGCTTTATCCTGATTGGCCGATTGCAAAAACAGAGCTGATTATCGCACTTATTTTATTAACCACTATTTTATTAATGGGCCCCAAAATAATGGGCACTTTGGTTACGCTTGTGCATAGAAGAAAAACATTTGGCGGTGTCAGGGCGATTATAAAAGGGGCAACAGTCGAAACTTTTTTTGCGGTATTAATTGCTCCGATCATGATGGCTTTCCATGCTTATTTTGTTATTTCAGTATTACTCGGATTCAAGGTCAGTTGGGAAGCACAGGATCGAGAAGGAAGATTATTAACCTGGAAGGAAGCTTTTGCCCGAACATCGAAACTGTCAATCATTGCATTAATCTGGGGATTGATGACGTTTAAATATGCCCCGGTATTTTTCTGGTGGCTGATTCCGGTATTGGTCGGTTTGGTTTTCGCAGCGCCTCTGGTTCGTTATTCCAGTAGTTTGGATTGGGGAAATAATTGCCGCCGTCATAAGATTTTTCTTTGTCCTAGCGAAACGCAAAACGATTTCGCACTCAACGAATTGGATAAGTTGTTGGCACAGGATCATCCAAAACTGCAGGAGCCTGCCCCCATTCCCCCTCTTCCCGAAAACAATTGGGTTGATATGCCGCACCCGCCTTTGGAACATTTTGTGAAAGTGATTCGTTAAGCGACAAGTATCGTCCTTCCCGCAAAGGTGGGAATGACGGAAAAATTCATATGATATATGGGACAAACCTGCCGTATTTGTGCTCTAACGCAAAGATAACTTATCAGACAAAACGTAGAGTGCCGTTTCTGATTTTCTTCAGGCACATCGCGAGCAATCCTGCCCATCGGTCATGGGTTTGAGCTAACAAGTATAAAAATATTCAAAAGTTTTTTTAGCCGCAATTCCAGTGATACTCGCAAATCGATCATTTCACGAGGGCACTCATCATGCTTAAAAAACTGCTTTTGATATCAGCCTTATTTGTAGCGCAAAGCTCACTGGCGCAGACTGCCAACTGCACATATAGGCTAACCAATAACTGGGGTAGCGGTGCTACAGCCAGTATTGAAATCACTAATACCGGCACTTCAGCAATCAATGGTTGGAGTGTCAGTTGGAATTACGTCAATAACAGGATCAGCAGTAGTTGGAATGCGACATTGACAGGTTCCAATCCTTATACCGCAACCAACATGAGCTGGAATGCCAGCATACAACCCGGGCAAACTGTGGCGTTTGGTGTACAAGTCAATGCCAATGGTGCGGTTGAAACACCCGCAGTGACAGGCAGTATCTGTAGCGGAACCCAGATGTCATCATCGAGATCTTCAAGTCGGTCATCCAGTATTTCCAGTTCCTCGCGTTCTTCTGTGTCATCTTCACGCTCGTTGGTTTCTTCTTCCTCTGTCTCTTCATCTTCACGATCATCCCTGTCGTCTTCATCAATATCGTCAAGTCTGTCCAGTTCCTCGCGATCATCAAGTACCAGTTCGGTTTCAAACGGCGTTAGCATCACTTTGCAAGAAAACCAGTCGGGATTTTGTTCGGTGGAAGGCACAATCGATAGTAACAACACCGGGTTCACAGGGGGTGGTTTTGCCAATACTACCAATGCCAGTGGTTCAGGAGTTAATTGGTCAATCAGTGTAAGAACGGCGGGCTATTACAGTTTCAAATGGCGCTACGCCAATGTAGGTTCGGCCGCGCGACCTGGCGATGTAATTATCGATGGCAACCTTACTTCCAATATTGGTTTTGCGTCTACCGGTTCCTGGACCACATGGGCTGATAGCCAGAGCGATACGGTATGGCTGGATGTCGGCACTCATAGTGTCCGCCTGCAAGCCACCAGCAGTCTTGGGTTAGGCAATATCGACAACATGGTTGTGAGTGGACCCAGTGTGACGGCAGCCACTTGTGGTTCAGTCACTGCACCAATCAGTTTTGTGACCCCCAGCTTTACCAATATTGCGGTGCACGATCCATCGGTGATTTTTGCCAACAACCAATACTATGTTTTTGGATCACATCTTTCGGTTGCACGTTCGGCTGATCTTACCAACTGGACTCGCGTGGCTGATGGCGTAAACAGCAGCAACCCTATATTCAACAACGTAAACAGCGAGCTTTCCGAAGCTTTGAGCTGGGCGCAAACCACTACCCTCTGGGCGCCGGACGTTGCCTATGTAAATGGCCGTTACCTGATGTATTACAATGCTTGTAAAGGTGACTCGCCTGTATCTGCCTTGGGTATTGCATCCGCTTCCAGCGTTCAGGGGCCTTACTCAGATAATGGCCTGATCCTTCGCTCCGGCATGTGGGGACAAACCAGTGAAGACGGAACAGTCTACAACGCCCAGATACATCCCAATGTGGTTGATCCAACAGTGTTTAAAGACAAGAACAATCGCCTCTGGATGGTCTACGGGTCTTATTCAGGCGGCATATTCATTATGGAATTGAATGCGACTACCGGCTTCCCGCTTTCCGGTCAGGGTTATGGCAAACACCTGATGGGTGGTAACCATGCACGTATTGAAGGCCCTTACATCATCTACAGTCCTGAAACCAACTATTACTACATGTTTGTGAGTTTTGGTGGCTTGGGTGCTGATGGTGCGTACAACATTCGTGTCGCCCGTTCGAGTAATCCAAATGGTCCCTATGTGGATGCCAAGGGCACCAGCATGAGCAACGTGAAATCCAATGCAAGCTTGCCCTTGTTTGATGACGCCAGCATTGCTCCTCACGGAGTAAAACTCATGGGTAACCATGTGTTTGGCGGAACCAACAATGTTCTGGGCTATGTTTCACCAGGTCACAACTCTGCTTATCGCAAAACAAGTACAGGCCAATATTTCCTGGTCTTCCACACCCGCTTCCCTGGTCGTGGCGAACAACATGAAGTGCGCACACATGAATTTTTCTTCAATGCTGATGGTTGGCCAGTTGTTTCTCCATTGCGTTACGCTGAAAAAATTGATGCAACCAACGCAAACCAAAGTCGTGCAGTATTGGAAGCTGTTGCAGCCAGTGAAATTGCCGGCACTTATCAATTGATCAATCACGGCAAAGACATTTCGGCAACCATAAAATCTTCCAGTGATATCCAACTCGCCAGTGGTGGAAGCATTTCCGGTGCGCAATCCGGTAGCTGGACTTTCGATGCCAACACCCGAACAACAACATTGGTTCTCAGTGGAACCACTTATCGCGGTGTAGTGTCACGACAATGGAATCAAGTTCGCAATCGATTTGAAATTACTTTTAGTGCACTGTCTTCGGACGGCACTGCGATATGGGGAATTAAATCCAACTGAAGATGAAATAAAATAAAAAAGCCTCCGCAAGGAGGCTTTTTTATTTTGGGATTCCCGTTATCGTCACACAGTGCAAAAGTCTCGCAAATTAATTTTCAACATTAATCATCTGCAAAACCTTCCTCCACTCCTTTTCCCAACAACAAGAGTGATTGTAACCAGGTTGGGAAATAATAGTTGCGTTGATTTTTTCCAAAAAAGTTTTATTCAATTCGAGCGGAACATTTTTGTCTTTGCCTCCGCTCAGATAAAAAACTCGCAGGGATTTTTTGGGTTGTAATTGAGCAGGGTCGAGAGACCAATCAAGCGGGGTGTATTGATGATGATTTGTCCATGCCGTGACATTCAGATTGCTGGAAATGGCGACGACGGTTTTTACTTTGGGTAATTCCTGGGCCATTAAGTATGCGAGGGTTCCACCGCCACTGTGACCAATTAAAATCCATTCATCGTATGTTGCCAAATCTGATTGGGAGTTCAGTGCTGCAATTAAAATATCCACGATTTTTTTTGAATAGCGCGCGCGTGTCCATAAAGCAGGATTGCACTGATCAGGAAGGCCTACTTTCGATTGAAAATAACAAGGTCGGCCCAAATAAAAAGAAGGGGACGGATCTTGTTGCATCAGAAACAAGGCTACTGGATCAAAAGGGCCTGGATCAACAGCGAGTCGATTCTCTATCCAGGGACGACCGTCACCTTCGATATAGATATGTAATTTTTTTGCAGGTTGAAAATTATTTCGGCGAGCATATAAATCAAATCCCTGCACCGATATCTTATCTTCTGTACCAACCAGTTCTACTGATTGACAACTCATCAAAAAAGCGACAGCCAATCCGGAGAAAAAATAGTTGACCCATGTTTTTGGCGACATTTTTTATAAAGCACACGCGCTTTTCGGTTCCGGCCTGTAGACACCTACATTGCTGAAACCGGCATCTTTTAAATTGGCGGCATGTAACTGGCTCATTACACCTTTTTGGCAATAGAGATAATAGGTTTGTTGTTGATCCAATTCCGGAAATTTTTTATTGAGATGATAAAAAGGAATTTTCAGCAGTGGAGTAACTTGTAATGGATTATGTTCTTCTTCATCCGGGTGGCGGATATCAATTGCAATGGCGTTGATTGGTAAGTCCTGTACCAATTGAACAGACAAGTCGGCATCCAGATCCTGAATGAGTTCATCAATATTTTGTGAATGTTTTTGTTCCAGCGCACGTTCAAGTACGCTCATATCAAAATGGGCTTCTTCCTGTTCAACGCGCCAGAGTTTTGCGCGGGTTGTCGGGTTGACAGAAATCACGCCACAATATTCCGGCATCTGTGCAGCGAAAGTTTCAGTACCTATTTTCCGTGAGAGATCAATAATTTCACCTTTATCCATGGTTGAAAGTGGGCGCAATACCAACATATCCGTTACACGGTCAATCGCATTTAAATTTAATAAAGTTTGGCTGGAAACCTGCGCAACACTTTCACCTGTTACCAAGGCAGGCAACTCCAAATCTTCTGCTACTTTTGTGGCTGCGCGAAGCATCATGCGTTTTAAAATCACACCCATATAACTGTTATCAACTTTTTCCAGAATTTCCTTGACGACTTCATCAAATGGAATGCTGACAAATTTTACACGATGCGAAGAACCAAATTTATTCCATAAATAATAAGCCACTTCCTTCACGCCAATTTCATGTGCGCGACCACCCAAATTAAAAAAGCAATAATTGGTGCGCAATCCACGTTTCATACACAAATAGCTGGACACGGTTGAGTCAAATCCGCCGGAAATTAATGACAGAACCCCATCTTGTGTCCCTAATGGATAACCGCCAATGCCTTGGGTTTTTTCAGCGATGACAAACAGACGATTATCTTTTACTTCCAGCGGCACCAATACTTCAGGATGATGTAAATCAACGCAGCGTGCCTGAGTGTTATGTAACAGGGTGCCGCCAACAAATTGCTCAATTTGCACAGAATTGAATTCATGTTTTCCGTGGCGTTTTACCCTGACACAAAAACTTTTTCCGGCAAGTTGATCGCCCCAGTGTAGTAAGGTTTTTTCGTAAATGTCTTGCAGGTTGCCAAGTGGATAAGCTTGCACCAGATAAAAATTGGCGATGCCCGGAGTGCGTGATAATAAATCCGAGACCTGAGCAGTTAATTGCTTGTCCTGAACGGTCGAAGTAATTTCAATTTTTTCCCAATCGCGCTGCACCTGTACCTGCACACCAAGATTGGTCAACATTTTGCGCAAATTGTCGCGCAATTGTTTAATAAAACGCTGACGAACCGGCTGGCTTTTAATAATGATTTCGGGGAAAACTTTGACGATAAAGTGCATGATGAGCTCGGATGATGCGGATAACGCGTCGAATTATAGTGCGTATTATCTTGGTGGGGTAGCTAATTTAGTTCTCTTGTGTGAATATCGACCTATATCCTATATTCTAAACTTAACTATTTTTACCAAAATCCCAAAAGGAATCTCACGGAATATTATTGTGTACATAAAAGACTTCGATCAGCTCTCGTTTGAATATCAGTCTTTGAAGGACTTCTTAATTAATTCGAATAAATATGAAATAAAAAGGATTGAAATTGAAAGTATAAGTGGCTGTTCAGGAGATAGTTTATATATTTGCGAAAAGCAATCCGTTTCTGGAAGACTGGAAGCTTTCGTAGCCCTGTTTAGTCGTTACATTCATGATGCAGAAGAGTGGATGTTTAGCGTGGAAGACGAACACATAACGGATATCCTGTCATTTCAAATTATTCCCGCTTTGCGCAGTTTTAATTTTGATTTTCAATCTTATGATTACACAATCGGACGTATAGCGAACGCAATAAGTGGTCTAAAAAAGTCATTAGATCATGGGCACTATACAGTGGAGGTATTCACTAACCAGGGCATAAGTAGAGACCCCCTATTTTGTCAGCTGTTGTTAGAGAAAATTGAACGGCCAATTAGCTTTGCATTACTCGACCCCTGTATCCGCAACTCATTGCAATTATTCGAAACACTAGACCATTTCGTGCTCAAGAATACCTGGTCAAAAGACTAATTTTTATTCTTTTCCTCATGTACTCGCTGTAAATACTCATCGTGTGTGGGGAGGGTTTTCACCATGTTTAAAATGGCGGAGCGGGTGTTGTTGAGATCTTGACGTAAACGTTCGGGGTCGAGATTGTCAACCAGGGGTGAATATTTTCGGGGTCTGATACCCATGCCTTCGAACACTGATTGCCAGCTGGTATTGCGGAATAATTCTTCTGTACCTTCGCGTAATTTTCCTTGAGCGGTAAATAATTCGATGCGTTCACGCAGGCTGTCGGGTATGGGAATTTCTTTTACGGCGCGCCAGAAAGGTGTATCTGTGCGCTGACTTGTGCAATAGTGCAATAGCACAAAATCGCGAACTTCTTCATAGTCGTTATGCATACGGCGATTATATTCGCGTTGCAAACTTGCATCACAATCCTGATCAGGAAAGTAACGTAAAAACATCTCCATGCCGCGAGCAATTAAATGAATCGCAGTTGATTCGAGCGGTTCAACAAATCCAGCCGATAAACCCACCGCCAAACAATTGTGTTGCCAGAATTTTTCACGACGACCACAACTGAAATGAATCACATGCGGATCATTAATGCGTTTTTGATCCAGTTGCTTCATTAATGTGGATTTTGCTTCGGCATCTGTGCAGAATTTGCTGGAATAAACATAGCCGTGACCGATTGCATTTTGCAAAGGGATTCGCCAGGACCACCCACTTTTTTGTGCTTTGGAAACAGTGTAAGGTGGCGTATCCGTGGCTTTTTCTGTTTTCACTACCACTGCTCTGTCACAAGGTAAAACTGATGACCAATCCTCAAAAGGTGTTTGCAAATGTTCGCCGATTAACAGTGATTTAAAACCTGAGCAATCAATAAAAAAATCACCTTCGACAATTTCGCCATTACTTAACAGCAAATTCTCAATAAAATTGTCAGGGCGTGATTGTACTTCGGTCACTGTACCCTTGATTGCAATCACGCCGGATTTTGTTGCTTGTTTGCGTAAAAATTCAACCACTGATTTTGCATCCAGATGCACCGCATAATTGGCGCCCCCCAAAGGGGTATTTTGTGCTTGATTGGGTAAAAAAAATCGATGATTTTTTGCCATGACTGCGCAAGGCGAAAAATCCTGCAGAGGAAATTCAACACCCTCTTCCTGGGCTTTTAACCAGCACTGATAAAAATCCTGCGAATCTATGGGTTTGCCGATTACACCGAATGGATGGAAATAGGTGTGATTGCGTTCGCGCCAATCGACAAATTGAATTCCCAATTTAAAACAGGCCTGGGTTTCGCGTAAAAATTCTTTTTCATCAATTCCCAGATGCTGCAATAAACGGACGAAAGGCGGAATGGTTGATTCACCCACACCTATGACATTGATGTCGTCAGACTCGATTACCTGAATGACACAGTTGGATGGTTTGAGATGTTTTGCCAGCATGCAGGCAGTAATCCACCCGGATGTACCACCACCGAGAACGATGATTTTTTTGAGTGGTTTAATTCGCATACTGGAATAAGTTATCGCTGCAGGTAATCCAAGCCTAGCATTTGATGCTGCTCGGGTGCCACAAAATTTAAATGCCATTCGGCACAAGCTTTTATTGTTTGCGATAAAAGCTCCATCATTTTGTAACGCGGATAAGTTGTTCGCCAAACCAGAGACACTTTTCTTGCGGGTAAGTCGTCAATATTGCGCAGTGTCCATTTGTTGGCGGTATACAGTTGGGAGTTGGCCGCAATAAATGGCATAAAACCCAGGCCCATCTGGGTTGCTACCAAGCCGCGCAAGGTTTCATTACTACTGACTTTTTCCAGAGTGATTTTGTTATTGATCTGTGTGGTCAGCTGTTCGTAGTCGTTTTCTGTAACAAACAAACTGGTATTCGCCAGATCGACAAATGACAGGGAATTTTTTACAGAAAGTGGATGTGGGATTGGCAACAATATTTGCCAGGGTTCACTAAAAAGTTCTCTGACAACGCAGTCTTTAATGGGTGAATTATCTGCAATCAATATCGCATCGAGACGATTATTTGTTAAATCCTGAATCAGTTCGGCATCCGGTTTTTCATCCAGATAAATTTTGGTGGAATATTCCTGATGTTGAAATTGCAATAGCAATTGTGGATATAAATAAGCGCCGAGCGATTGACTGCTACCCAATTGAACTGGCGATTGCAATTGGTCTTTATCAGCGGCGACAAGTGCGTGAATTGAATTCAACTGAGCCAATACTTTTTCCGCTTCCTTTGCCAACGCAAGCCCTTCGGTTGTGATGCGTATGCCGCGGTTCAGGCGTTCACATAATAAAAATCCCAATTCGCTTTCGATTTTGGCTATGGCGGCACTGAGTGCGGGTTGACTGACATTACATTTCGCAGCGGCGCGTCCAAAATGACTTTCCTGTGCGAGTGCGGTCAGATATTGCATGTCGTTAATTGAAAGCATATGAAAACTAATTGCAAGGTTTGGTTTGAACTCGCGAAGTTTCTTCGATTAACTCATCAGTGGAACCTTGAAAATTGGCAACCAACTGATTATTGAGTGGATTAAAGAATTTTATGCGCAAGTCGTAAATTGTTTTTTGTTCAGCCAATGTCAATATTTCGGTTCCGGGACAGTCTGTATGCCAGCCTCTTTCTTCGACTATCTCTGTTGTTGTTTCACACTTTTCAATGCCATCTATGAATCGGCAATTTTTAACTTCTTTTTCAATTTCTTTTTCGCATATACCTGAAAAAGTACAGGCTATTTCTTTTTCCAGAATCATTGGATCACTTAAAAATCGTCGATCTATCTGGCCTTCAACTCGTAGATCCCAATGGGTCTCCAGCGTTTCCAGAGTAAAGCTGCCATGCACGGATTCTTTGCCAATCCCTCGATTGAGGCTGATAATTAATTGCTGTTTGTCTTGCACAACTTCCAGGCGTTTAATTTGATTATTCAGATTGCTTGTCACATAAATTAATCTGGCAGGTGCGGAATCAAGAAGATTCAATCCATTATTTTCTTTTGTATAAAATTTTTGCAGATCACCCTGAAAAACTTTTTTATCTTCAACTAACAGGCACCCTGATAAAAATAATATTAACCCAATCAATATCAATCTGGACATGGTGAATCTCCTTTGTCGTAAAAATTACAGTCTGTACAAAAGGAGATTAACCCAATCTGAATTCACATCATTCTTTGCGCTATGGAAATTATGTTGAACGGAAAATAATATTTTTCAACTTGTCCAGTTTTGGTGATGCCACTGGAACCGTCAACATGGTACTCAACACCGCCATGATCAAAAGTGCAGTAAAAGTTTCGCTGGTGATGATTTGTTTATCCAACAATACGTTGGCAAAAATAATCATGATCAGGGCTTTGGTTTGTAACAGCCAGCCAATAATGGATGCTTCGCCTTTTTCCCATTTTAAAATTTTTCCGGCGAGATGGACGCCCGCCAATTTTCCGGCGACTGATGCAAATAATAAAATGCCCGCCGCAATAAATACTGTCGCACCACCCACTTCCCAGTTGGTTCGCAAGCCTGTGCTCAGGAAGAAAACCGGCATGATGATCATCAATACAAAATGGCGTAACTTGTCCATATCTTCCTGATTAAACCAATCTGCATCCATCACTGCACCAGCGAGGAAAGCGCCAACCATAAAATGCAAACCGGCCCAGTCAGCTGCCAGCCCGCAGAAAGCCAGCCAGATAAAGCCTGCATACCATCGGTCGCGTTCTTGAATGGCAACCATAAGTTTGCGGAACAGATAGCTGGACAATGCAAAGGCCATCAGGAACATGCCTTGACGTCCCACTCGTTCCCAATCCAGCAAAATCAGGGCTAATACACCCCAAATGGCAATATCATCCAGGCTGGCGTAGCGCAATATGCGCTGACCTATGGGTTGGCGAAGAATATGTAGCTTCTCCATCAACAAAATCAGGATAGGCAAGGCTGTAACCGCACAGGCCATACCAACACCCAGAATGAACTGCCAGGTCATGCCCTTGGGGCCCATCCATCCATCGCTGAACGCCATGAGTGCCACCGCCGCAACACAGCCAAACAAGAGCGGAGTTCCCAGTGCCAAGCCCGCGGTTATGCCACTCTCACGCTTGTATTCCCAGGCTTTTTTCAGATCCAATTCAATGCCGGCGATCCAGACAAAAATCATCACTGCCCACCAGGCAATACCATTCAGGGACTGGATCACTTGCGGATTAAAAACGAATTGGTAGTAATCGGGGAAAGCTGCACCTAATACACCCGGACCAAGCAAAATGCCGCCGATAATCTGGACTACAACCAGGGGAGCCCAGTAGTCTGTTTTGAACAATCGCCAGATTAAATAGGGAACACTGAAAATAATCAGCATGGCGATCAGGAAGATTTCTGTAGTTGTCATATGCATGGACGAAACCCTTTTGTTTTTATTTAAAGGCGGCCTTTCTACGGGAGTTGGTTTGGGCGCTCAACAAAAAATTAATAATTTTTAGCTATTGATTTTTGCAGCATATCCTTTGGATAGCCGCGTTCCCGTTAAAATCAATAATATTTTTATGCACCAAATAAAACCATGTGACCGCTATATGGCATCAAAATGGTGCATTTGATTTTTTGTGAGAAATTCCAGAGGCTTATTTGTCAGTGCCTGTTGCTATTTTTATTGGATGGCATATATTTTGCCCCCTTTCTGACACTCGATCTCGCACCTTAATTGGTGGTATGTGGCTGAGAAATCTTTTTTTAATCCCCATAGCTATAGCTATAACAATCAGGAGGCACTCCATGTCTAAGACGTTAGACTTAATTAAAAAACACGAAGCCCGCTGGATCGACCTGCGTTTCACCGATACTAAAGGTAAAGAACAGCATGTAACTTTCCCATCATTTGTTGTAGACGATAAATTCTTCGTTGAAGGCAAAATGTTCGATGGTTCTTCTATCGCAGGTTGGAAAGGTATTAACGAATCAGACATGATCCTGATGCCGGATGACTCTACTGCTGTACTGGATCCCTTCTACGAAGAAGCCACCATTATTGTGCGTTGTGACATCGTTGAACCATCCACCATGCAAGGTTATGACCGCGACCCACGCTCAATCGGCCGACGCGCTGAAGAGTATCTGAAATCTACAGGCCTGGGCGATAAAGCCCTCTTTGGTCCAGAGCCGGAATTCTTTATTTTCGACAGTGTTCATTTCCATTCAGGCATGGGCGGCGCTTTCTACAAAATCAAATCTGAAGAAGCTGCATGGCAATCAGGTGATGACGTAGAAGGTAAACACGGCCACGCTCCACGCGTAAAAGGCGGTTACTTCCCGGTTGCGCCAATCGACTCTCTGCATGACATCCGCGGTGCTATGTGTAACGCGATGGAAGCTATGGGCCTGGAAATTGAAATTCACCACCACGAAGTGGCTAACGCTGGTCAATGTGAGATTGGTGTAGGCGCAAACACTCTGGTTAAGAAAGCGGACGAAGTACAGATCCTCAAGTACTGCGTACATAACGTTGCTCACCAATACGGTAAAACGGCTACCTTTATGCCGAAGCCACTGATCGGTGATAACGGTTCAGGTATGCACGTTCACCAGTCTTTCTCCAAAGCTGGCGTTAACCAATTTGCTGGTGACGCTTACGCTGGCCTGAGTGAAACTGCTCTCTATTACATCGGCGGTATCATCAAACACGCCAAAGCATTGAACGCTTTCTGTAACGCCTCTACCAACTCTTACAAGCGTTTGGTTCCAGGTTTTGAAGCGCCGGTAATGTTGGCTTATTCTTCACGTAACCGTTCGGCTTCTATCCGTATTCCTTTCGTACAAGGTGCGAAAGCAAAACGTATTGAAACCCGTTTCCCTGATCCAACGGCTAACCCATACCTCTGCTTCGCTGCATTGTTGATGGCCGGTATCGACGGTGTTCAAAACAAGATTCACCCGGGCGAGCCAGCAACCAAAGACTTGTACGATCTGGAGCCGGAAGAAGAAGCACAAATCCCGCAAGTCTGTGCCTCTCTGGAGCAAGCTCTGCAAGCGCTGGAAGCTGATCATGAGTTCCTGACTCGTGGCGGTGTATTCAGCAAAGACTTCATCGAGTCTTACATTGAGTTGAAGCGCGCTGATATCCAACGTGTTGATATGACTCCACACCCTGTAGAGTTCGAGTTGTACTACAGCGTGTAATTGTCGATTCTTTCGGTAATTGGAGCCCGCAGAGTGATCTGCGGGCTTTTTCTTTTTCAGGATCAGGCGTAATCTCTGGAAATCTCCAGACGGGATTTTTCTATGCGCGCACTCTTTCTTATTCTCATTTGCCTCTCTTTCGGTGTTTGCGCCGAAATTTATAAAACTGTCGATAAAGATGGCAATGTTGTCTACACGGACAGCCCGCCAAATGACGATGCCCAGGCAGTCAAGCTACGTGAAATCAATACCTTGCCAGCACAGGAAACGGGCTTCACTGAAGCGCCGGTCAGAGCACAGCAGCCGCAAGCCGTGAGTTATGAGATTGATATTATTAGTCCCCGTGATCAGGTGGTAATCCCGCCTGGTGAAAGGGATCTGGCTGTCGCAGTCAATATTTCACCCGGTCTGCACCCGGATCATTTGGTGACTTATTATCTGGATAGCGAACTGATTGAAGAAACCCGCTCTGCCAGCATAGTAATTCAGGATGTGCCCCGTGGTGCCAGAACCCTTACTGTTGAAGTGATTGATCAGCAAGGTAATCTGCTGGGCAAGTCGGCTCCTTTGACGGTGAATGTGATCCGTCCGGTAGTCAGAAAAAATTAGCCAAACAATTCCGTTTTTTAAAGGCACCATGATGGTGCGGTGCTTTGTCGTTTTTGCATAAGTGTCAGATAAAACCTTTGCAATATCAGGTCATTTTTGCTCAACAGGAAGTTGGTTTGCTTTTTGCATTTATATTCATGCCCTGCGGAGAGGCATTTTTGGAGTAATGCGGCGTGAGTCCTGGCGACATCTATAAATCCATTCTCGACAATCTCAGTACAGCCATAGTTCTGGTTGACGGTGAGCTTTTGTTGCGTCATATGAATCCGGCGGCAGAAGCACTTCTTGCCATGAGCAATGAAGGCAATACTGGTGAGGTTATCACCCATTTTTTTTATGAATCAGACGACACTGAAAAGCAACTGCGCAAAGCAGCAGCGCAAGGAAACCACTACACCAAGCGCCATGCCAATTGGCAATTGCCCGGAGCAAACAGTATCACGGTTGACTACACGGTTACCCCCTTTGGTGATCACGAAGGTTTGATTATGGAAATTCAACCTATGGATAGATTGCTGCGAATCAGCCGTGAAGAAATGATGACCAATTCCCATGAAACCACGCGCAACCTGATTCGCGGTATGGCGCATGAAATTAAAAATCCTTTGGGAGGAATTCGCGGTGCTGCGCAATTGCTCGCGCGTGAATTGCCAAATGAAAATTTATCGGAATACACCAATGTAATTATTGATGAAGTTGACCGCTTGCGAAATCTGGTTGATCGCATGTTGGGGCCCAATCAATTACCGCAATGGCAGTGGTTGAATATCCATGAAGCCGTTGAGCGGGTCACCAGTATTATTCGCGCTGAGTGTCGCGACAGAATTAAATTGATTCGCGATTACGATCCCAGCATTCCCAATTTGCAGGGTGATAAGGAAATGTTGATTCAAGCCTTGCTGAATATTGTGCGCAATGCAATGCAGGCATTGATTGAATCCAATACGCTCAATGCGGTTATTCAAATTCGCACACGTATCCAGCGTCATTACACTATTGGCCGCAAACATCATCCGCTGGTATGTCGTGTTGATGTTATCGATAACGGCCCGGGTATTCCTGCTGAAATGATTGAACATATTTTTTACCCGATGATATCGGGCCGCCCGGAAGGTACGGGTTTGGGCTTAACAATTTCACAGCATTTGATCCATCAACATAACGGCCTGATTGAATGCCGAAGTGAACCCGGACAAACGCGTTTTTCACTCTATTTACCAATGGAAAATCACCATGCAGAAAACTAACAAAGTTTGGATTATTGATGATGATCGTTCAATTCGTTGGGTGTTGGAAAAAGCACTGCAACAGGCCAACATTGAAACGCGAATTTTTGAAACGGGCGACAGCGCATTAAATCAAATTAATCGCGATACACCGGATGCCATTATCAGCGATATACGCATGCCGGGTATTGATGGTTTGGCGTTGCTGAGTAATGTACACGCCAATCATCCACAAATTCCAATCATCATTATGACTGCACATTCTGATTTGGATAGCGCTGTCGCTGCTTATCAAGGTGGTGCGTTTGAATATTTGCCCAAACCTTTTGATGTGGATGATGCTGTCGCGGTAACACAACGTGCACTGGCACACGCGCAAGAACAAAAACATCAACAGGAAAAACAAACTGACGAAGTAGAGGCACACACCGAAATTATTGGTGAAGCACCGGCGATGCAAGAAGTGTTTCGCGCAATTGGTCGTTTGTCTCAATCCAATATCACGGTATTGATTAATGGACAATCGGGTACAGGAAAAGAGTTGGTTGCACGTGCATTACATCGACACAGTCCACGTCGTAATGGCCCCTTTATCGCATTGAATATGGCAGCAATTCCAAAAGATTTAATGGAATCAGAATTATTTGGTCATGAAAAAGGTGCGTTCACTGGCGCGGCAGCGCAACGTCAAGGGCGCTTCGAACAAGCTAATGGTGGTTCATTATTTTTGGATGAAATTGGTGATATGCCCGCTGAAACCCAAACGCGATTATTACGTGTTCTGGCTGACGGAGAATTTTATCGCGTGGGCGGACACACACCGGTGAAAGTCGATGTGCGTATTATTGCGGCCACACATCAAAATCTGGAAACACTGGTTGCCGATAATCGTTTCCGTGAAGATTTATTTCATCGTTTGAATGTGATTCGAATTCATATTCCGAAATTGGCGAATCGTCGCGAAGACATTCCGAAATTGGCGAGATTTTTTTTGCACAAAGCCGCTAATGAATTGAATGTGGATCCCAAAGTTTTATTGACGGAAACAGAAGAGTTTTTGTGTTCATTGCCTTGGCCGGGAAATGTGCGCCAATTGGAAAACACCTGTCGCTGGATTACGGTGATGGCATCCGGTCGTGAAGTGCATGTTGCCGATTTGCCTCCCGAATTGCTGGACACCAAAGAAACTTCAACGCCTGCTGATGATTGGGAAAAAGCATTGCGCCATTGGGCAGATATGGCGTTGGCGCGCGGACATCACCAATTGCTCAGTGAGGCAGTGCCTACGTTTGAGCGCGCACTGATTGAAACTGCGCTCAAATATACTGCCGGTCGCAAACGCGATGCTGCCAACCTTTTGGGTTGGGGGCGCAATACACTGACCCGGAAGTTGAAAGAGTTGGGCATGATCAGTGCGTCTGCCGAAGATGAAACAGACGAATGATTGATTAACAGAACTTTTTCTATCTCAAGAGGCAAGTTTTAGAACTGCTGTCTATACTCAAAAACGGGTAGAAATCACTCGTCCATCAGGGCAGTGACCCCATTAGACAAATAGAAGCAGGCAAAACAAGGGTTCGAGATGAACCTGTCGGGGGATAGAATGGTAAAGAAGTCGTTACTCACCAAGCTGATGATCGCGCTTGCGGTTGCAATGGTGCTCATTGCATTTGCAGTGGCGTTCACTAATTACCGGTTGGCGGCAAAAAATCAGCAGGCAAAATTAAATGCTGAAATAGAGGCCATGGTAGAGCTCACCAACAGTTCTATTCTCGAAGCTGTATTTGCATATGATTTCCAACAAGTTGAAGCCATCGCGAAGTCTTTGGTAGGTACTGCTTTGGTAACCGAGGTTCATGTGGTCGATCACAGGGGCCAGAAATTGGCGGATGCTGATGACGAAGACCGCAGCGAAGGCAAGATCACCCGCGAAGATATTCCCATCATGTACAACGGTAGCAAAATTGGTAGCTACACAGTCACTTTCTCGACAGCTGAATTAAAAGAGTCTTTAAGTCAACAGGTTAAAAGTAACACCTTGACCGTCGTTGCACTTTTGGCAGCAAGTTTGATCACTGTTTATTTTTTGATGCGTAGTTTGGTGTTGGCGCCAGTATCGGAAGTAACGCATTCACTCAGTGCTATTGCGGATGGTGGCGGTGATTTAACACACCGATTGCCAACTGCCAGTCAAAATGAAATTGCGGAATTGGCGCATAATTTCAATCGGGTGATGGAACACATCGCCATGATTATCCGCAATGTAGTCCAGGTAAATGACAAGGTGCGTACCAACGTCAATACCATGGGCGGTGCAACTGAAAATACGGTGAATTCTACGTCGCAGCAATTGCGTGAAATTGAACTGGTGGCCGCAGCGGTGGAGGAATTGTCCGCCTCTGCCAATGAAATTGCTCGCCATGCCAATGACACAGCAGATCGCACCAACGCCACCAGTGTGTTGGTTGATGAAGGTAACGAAATCGTAGCGCTATCACTGGACAAGGTGAATCGCCTGACAGATCAAATTCAATCCACTGCGCAAAAAATTCAGGTGTTGAAAAATAATTCGGTCAATATCGGATCAGTAATGGAAGTGATCAGAACCATTGCAGAGCAAACCAACCTGCTTGCATTAAACGCAGCGATTGAAGCAGCGCGTGCCGGTGAACAGGGTCGCGGATTTGCGGTGGTGGCAGACGAAGTGCGTTCTCTTGCGCAAAAAACGCGTACATCCACAGAAGAAATTGAATCCATTATTATCCAACTGCAACGCGCTGCGGATGAAGCGCATCAGGCAATGAATGCCAGTACATCATCAGTCAAGGAAACCATAGAAACCTCAGCCAAAGTTGGCGGAGCACTGGACAAGATTCGCAGTAATATCCGCATCATTAATGATATGAACCATCAAATTGCAACTGCATCTCATGAGCAAAATACCGTTGCCAATGAAGTGAGCAAAAACATCACAGCGATTCATGGGCTATCCGAACGTGTAGCAGAAAATGCCCAGGTTGTTAACGCGGGCGGTAGTCAGTTAATTCATGAAGTTGGCGAACTGAAAAAACAAATCGATTCGTTCAAAGTGTAATCTTGCGTAAAGTTTTCTTCCCTCTCCATGTTTCCCGGCTTGTCCGGGATTTTTATTTTTATACGATAGATTTCCATACAAAGAATGTTGGAATAAGCTAAGGTTAATTAACTGCACGAGTGCTAAGCTCGGCAACTGGATTTTGTTAAAGGAGCATCCTTATGTTGATATTGTCGTTGTTGGTTATCTGGCTTTTGGTGGCAATTCTGATTTACCGGCAGGTAGCACTTGCTGCTGCGTCGTCATTGGTTTTGATTGCCTGGCTAATTTTGGGGGCTATCACTGAAACCATGCTGTCACCCTGGTTGGTGGTACCTTTGGCGATGATATTGGTGGTGTTGAATCTGGGGCCTCTGCGTCGCATTTTACTGACCAAACCGGTTTTTAATTATCTGCAAAAATCCATGCCACCTATGAGCGTCACCGAGCGCGAGGCATTGGAATCAGGTACCACCTGGTGGGAGAAAGAATTATTCAGTGGTAAGCCTGACTGGAGCGAGTTTGCACAAATTACGCTGCCGCAATTAACGGCCGAGGAGCAGTCGTTTCTGGATAACGAAGTGAATCAGCTTTGTGACATGTTGGATGAGTGGGAAATTCGCAGCCAGCGTAAGGATCTGCCTCCGGAAGCCTGGCAATTTTTGAAAGAGAAAAAGTTTTTCGGGTTGATTATCCCCAGAGAATTTGGTGGCCTTGATTTCAGTCCTTATGCGCAAAGTCGCATCATGAGCAAAATTGCCAGCCGTTCGGAAACGGCTGCGGTGACGGCGATGGTTCCCAACTCCCTTGGCCCGGGTGAATTGCTGGTCAAGTACGGCACCGAAGAACAAAAACAACGCTGGTTACCCGGTTTGGTCAATGGTACCGAGATCCCCTGCTTTGGTTTAACCGGCCCGGAAGCCGGCTCTGATGCCGGCTCCATTCCCGATACCGGTATTGTCTGCAAAGGTATGTACGATGGACAGGAAGTGCTGGGCTTGCGAATGACCTTCAGCAAACGCTGGATTACGCTGGCACCGGTAGCCACTGTTGTGGGGCTGGCCTTCAAATTACATGACCCTGACGGACTTTTGGGTGATCCCAACAAGTCGGATTACGGCATCACCTGCGCATTAATTCCTGCCAGTCATCCGGGTGTGGAAATTGGCAAGCGACACAATCCCGGTGCGCCATTTATGAATGGCCCTATTTTTGGCACTGATGTGTTTATTCCTATCGACTGGATTATCGGCGGCCCGGCAATGGCCGGAAAAGGCTGGCGTATGTTGATCGAATGCCTGGGTGCCGGGCGCGGTGTTTCGTTACCGGCACTTTCTACTGCTTGCGGTGAAATGAATTATCGTCTCGTTGGTGCTTATGCGCGTATTCGCCGCCAATTCAATATGGAAGTTGGCAAGTTTGAGGGTGTGCAGGAAGCCAGTGCCAGTATTGCCGCTTCAGGATATGCTCTCGAAGCCATGCGTCAATTGGTCACCAAAGGGCTTGAATCCGGTGCTCCGTCTGTTATGACGGCCATGGCGAAATACCACGCAACCGAAATGATGCGTGAATCGGTTGAACACTCGATGGACATCGTCGGTGGCCGTGCAATTCAACAAGGCCCACGCAATTTTATTGTAGCGGCCTACCACAGCGTTCCGGTTGCAATTACCGTTGAAGGCGCAAACATACTGACACGATCACTGATGATTTTTGGTCAGGGTGCCATGCGTTGCCATCCTTATTTATTCGAAGAGATGCAAGCCTTGCAGATGGACGACAGGGCGCAAGCACTGAAAGCCTTCGACAAATTATTTACAGCCCATTTGGGGCATGTATTCAGTAATTTATTCCGCACCAAATTGCTTGGATTTTTAGGTGGACGTTTAAGCAGCGTGCCTGCCAACGCTGATGATTTCAGCAAGCGTTGGTATCAGCGAATTAATATTCTGAGTGCTGCTTTGGCTTCCATGTCGGATGTGGCATTGGGGGTGTTGGGCGGTAACCTGAAACGCCGCGAATTATTATCAGCGCGACTGGGTGATGTGCACAGTCACTTGTTTATTGCCTGCGCGATTTTAAAATTCCACTCTGCACACCCGAGAACCCGTGCAGAAGATGCACACGCAGAATATGCACTTGCGAAATCCATTTACAAAGCGCAGGAAGCCTTGCGTGATTTTGCCGAAAATTTTCCGCTCAGACGTTTGGCAAAATTATTGCAATGGTTGGCTATGCCTTGCGGAAAAATTGTCAACAAACCCGGTGATGATTTAATTCGTGAATTGGGCGATTTGATTTTGGAAGATAATCCGGTTCGTCAACATCTGGGTCAATATGTTTACGTCAATCATCAACCGGAAGATGCTACCGGACGCGTTGAAAGTACTTATCAATTGTTATTGGCGTTGGGACCTGTATGGCAAACTTTTTCGAGAGCAAAAAGCTCAGGAAAAATTTCCGGAAAAACGATTGAAGAGCAAGTGCAGGATGCTGTGAGTAAAAATATTATCCAGCCGCAGGATGCTGCAAAAGTAATTGAGTATGATCATCGTCGATTCGATTGTTTACTGACAGATGCGTTCGATAAACTGTAATCATAAAGTTAAAAAAAGCCCGCCAATTGGCGGGCTTTTTTGATCTGGAATCTGCAAAAATAATGGGTAACTGGTTGTAAAACCATGTATTTCAAAAAAATAAAAATAGTTTTCTTGATGTTGATATGCCTGAGCTTAATCACAGTTTGGATTGCTCTTGATCGATCTAATGTTCGTCACGGCCTGCTGCCTGCTGATCAAAGCCATTTTTCCTGGCAAGCATGGGTAAACGCAGGAGCTAATCAAGGTTCTCCTGCCAAAATTGAATTGCGTGAAAGCACTTACAGTCTGAGCGTTGATTTTACATTGCCGGGCGATTCTCTTTATCCATATGCCAATCTTGGATTAACCTGGGATGAGAAATTGTCGGGGTATCTGCTGGATTGGTCTGAATATTCAACAGTCCATCTGAAAATAAAATGCCGCCCGGTTAATACATTAATATTTTTGCTTTATAGCTATGAAGAAGACATTACCCAAATTGCCGACATTACCAGTTATCGTCCGTCTGAGTCGCTTATAAGTTGCAGCGAAAATTGGCAAGAGGTCAGGCTGGAGCTCAATGCGTTAAATACCTCAAGCTGGTGGTTGGAAAGTCACCAAATGGATTTGGCAAATAAAAAAATAAGAATGGATAAGGTGCGCGGTTTTTCGATCATCAATTCATTTCATAGCCCCAAAGATGTAGTTTCCAGTGTTGCTATTGAGTCAATAACGCTCGAAGGTCGCAGTCATTTTTGGATTTACATGGCAATAGGTGTTGTCGCTGCTGTTTGGTCTGCTTTTTGTTTTTGGGCTATTCCCTTGCTGATAAACAACCGCAAGCTTTCCCTATCATCCAATCAGATGGTGATTCAGCCGGTTAACATCGAGTCGAAACATCAGCGAGAAAAAATGGCGCTTCTTGACTACCTTGCTGAAGCTTATGTAAATCCTGATTTGAGCCTTGAACATACAGCAAATTCACTCGGAATAAACAGAACAAAAATAAACCAGATACTGCGTGAATGCACAGGTATGACTTTTACGGCTTATTTGAGTAAATTGCGATTAACCGAAGCGGCCCGATTATTGGTAGAGAAAAAAATGGGTGTAGCAGAGGCGGCGTTCGCCGTTGGCTTTGGCAGCATTTCTTATTTTAATCGGATGTTCAAAAAAGAGTTCGGTTGCGCTCCTTCTGCCTACAAGCCTGACAATGACGAAGCAGATAGCTGATTTTTTTTGCAAAAAAATCTGTACTTTTTGCAACAGCACAAGATTTTTGCATTCAAGCAAGGCTTTTTCAGCGCTTCTGATTCAGCATTGCCTCGAACTTTGTTCAATCAAAATAACCATAACGTATTATCAGTTTTAGTTCGGGAACAATCATGCGCAGAAAAAACCATTTAGCGGCAATGCTATTTCTCTCAATGCTCCATCTCATTTTTGTCAGCAAGGTAATGGCTGCACCAGACCCTGATTTTCATATCTACTTGATGTTCGGACAATCCAATATGGAAGGTTCTGCTGCGATAGAGCCTCAGGATCGAATTACCAATGAGCGTGTGAAAGTCATGTCCAATTTGGACTGCAGTAATTTGGGCCGCACCTATGGCAACTGGTATACAGCTTCGCCGCCGCTCAACCGGTGTTGGAGTGGGCTTGGTCCCGGCGACTACTTTGGCAAAACCATGGCGGATGGCATGCCTGGCTCCGTCACTATAGGTTTGGTGCCAGCAGCAATTTCCGGTACGCCAATTGAGCTTTACCAAAAATCAGCTCCCATAGGGCGAAACGGTCAGGATATGCCGACACAATTTAATGGTGGCTATGCATGGTTGTTGGATATGGCGCAAAAAGCACAACAGGTTGGCGTGATTAAGGGAATTATTTTTCATCAGGGGGAAAGTGATACCGCTGACCCATTGTGGAAAAATCAGGTTAAAGAAATAGTCACCGATTTGCGTCAGGATTTGGGTATTGGCGATGTGCCTTTTCTCGCCGGAGAACTTCTCTATGCTGATTATCAATCCTGTTGCCATTGGCATAATCCGGAAATAAACAAGTTACCGGACATTTTATCCAATGCATTTGTTGTCTCGGCCATGGGTTTACCCGGTATGGACACGGCTCATTTCACATCTGAATCTTATCGCGAGCTTGGAAGGCGTTACGCGCAAATCATGCTGCAAAAGATTGATGGCAATAACTCAAACAGTAGCGGCTCATTCAGTAGTGAAAGCTCAAGCTCTGCGTCACCTTCTTCATCGTCCAGCAGCTCATCTGTGTCCAGCACTGCCTCATCGGTAGTGTCTTCATCACGGACATCTTCATCTGTGGCCAATCAATCAGGTTCGGGTGGAGGAGCATTGGATCTGATCAGTCTGTTGCTCATCTGTCTGTTGTTTTTTCCGAGGCTATTTAAAGCGGCGCAATAAGTTCTTTTTTACATAGAGTGTTGGACGACCAGGATAATTTGGTCGTCTTTTTTTAATCGGTCACACTTACAGGATCGTTCGGTTCAATTCCAATTGTTGAAAATTTAAATAATTTACCTGTGACCTGCAGTGAAAAAAATCCTTTGATCAGCATCACAGATTCCGCACTCTTTTTGACAATAAAACTTCAACTTTCTGCAGTGACGAATAATTCTGCATTCCGATAAAGCTATCTTGCGCATGCTCAGTCAAGATCGGCATGAACGCTTCGATTCACAGTTCAAATAACCATAATTACCTATCATCAGTCTCAACTCAGGAATAAACCATGCGCATAAAAAATAATGTGTTGATAAAGCTGTTTCTCTCAATTCTGTATTTGGTTGTTGTCAGTAAAGTCTCAGCTGCTCCTGATCCAAATTTTCATATCTATTTGATGTTTGGCCAATCCAATATGGAAGGTGCAGCGCCAATAGAAAATCAGGATCGAATCACTCATCCACGCGTAAAAGTGATGGCCGATTTAAATTGCAGTAATTTGGGTCGTACTTATGGCAATTGGTATACCGCTTCACCACCACTCAACCGATGTTACAGTGGCATAGGCCCGGGCGATTATTTTGGTAAAACCATGGCGGATGCTATGCCCGGTTCGGTGACCATTGGTTTGGTACCTGCTGCAGTATCCGGAACACCGATTGAGCTTTATCAAAAGTCGGCGCCAATAGGCCGCAATAATCAGAACATCCCCACCCAATTTAATGGGGGCTATGCCTGGCTGTTGGATATGGCAAGAAAAGCCCAGCAGGTTGGCGTCATCAAAGGCATTATTTTTCATCAGGGCGAAAGCGATACCAGTGATCCTTTATGGAAACATCAGGTAAAAGAAATTGTCACTGATTTACGAAATGATCTGGGAATAGGCAATGTCCCTTTTCTCGCAGGTGAACTGCTTTATGCGGACTATCAATCCTGTTGCCATTGGCACAATGCTGAAGTGAACAAACTCCCCGGATTAATCCCGAATGCGTATGTGGTATCGGCTATGGGTTTGCCGGGAATGGATATTTATCATTTCACCACCGCATCCTACCGTGAGTTCGGAAGACGTTATGCGCAAATTATGCTGGAGAAAATAGATAGAGGTGGTTCTATTAGTTCCAGCTCTTCCAGAAGTTCGAGCTCTTCCAGTCGATACAGCGTCTCAAGTTTGTCCAGAAGCTCAAGTTCGTCCAGAAGTTCAAGCATGTCGCGCTCATCAAGCTCATCCAGAAGTTCTTCAAATTCGTCTGCAGCTTCGGGTAACGGAAAATGTGTTTATTCAGTCACAAATGATTGGGGCAATGGATTTACGGCGTCTATAAAAATCACCAACACCGGATCAAGTGCGTTGAGTGGATGGAGTGTCAGTTGGAGTTATGCTGATGCCACTCGGGTAACCAATCTGTGGAATGGCGTGGTAACCGGAAGCAATCCCTATACAGTCACGCATTTGGATTGGAATAAAGCCATTCAGCCGGGTCAATCCGTTGAATTCGGATTCCAGGGTACAAAGCCAGCCGGGGCTGCCGCAGTGCCAAGGGTAACCGGAAATCTGTGTAATTAAACTATTCAATAAAACAGCTCGCCAAATAGTGGGCTGTTTTATTGCGGATTTTCGTTTTCATCTTTCGCCATTACGCAACAATTCCGGCCTTGATTTTTTGCACAATAAAGGGCCATATCAACCCGCTTGAATGCGCTCGCAAAATCTTCGCCGGGTTCTTGTTGCGCTACACCAAAACTGGCTGTCACGCTTAAAGGATTGTCTGGTTCAAATACCGTATCGTAAATAATCAATCTTAATTTTTCGGCCAATGCCAGTGAAAATTCTTTGCGTGTATTGGGCAATATCACGATAAATTCTTCACCGCCCCAACGCCCCAGATAATCTGCTTTGCGAATGCGCGTTTGCACAATCTCGCTGATCATTTGCAACACTCTGTCTCCTGTATCATGGCCGCGGCGGTCGTTGATACGTTTAAAATAATCGATATCAATCATGATCAATGAATAACGCGGTGAGTAAGAATCAAATTCTGTTGATTCAAGTTTGCTGATAATTTGATGCACGCCAAAGCGATTAAAACATTGTGTTAAAGGGTCAACAGTAGAAAGGCGCCGGAACTCATTGGATTGCTGTTCCAGTTTGGTATTTTGTAGTGCGAGTTGATAGATGCGTTGGTTATCTTCTTCTGTCTGAAGTTTTAATAATCGCAACTGATTCAGCGCATAAAAAAAGATGCCAATCAACCAAGCACAGAGAATCATTAAATACCAATTAGCTGCCGACACCCGTTCACCAACCAGTACAACCTCCTTGATATAAATTTGGTGAATACCGGCGGAATCAAAATTTTCAAAATCAAAACCAATTGCTGTGATATTTGAAATATCCAGGTGTGAATCTTCACGGGGGATGTCATATTGGCTTACCCACCAGTCTGCAACCGTAAACTCGTTGAGATTAACTGATACGGTTTTATCCAGATCTTTGGTATGTAATCGGATTGTCTGAAACTTGGCTGAGTTGGTGTCGTCTGCGCGTGTGTAACGAGGGTTGGAATTACGCAAGAAAATTCTCATCCTGTTGTTGTTACCACGGTAATCAATATTGATGAGCATTTGCTGGTAGGCCGAAAAATCCATCCCATGTTCTGTTGATTTTATGGTGAAGTTAACGCTACAGGCTTTATATTCGCTGCTTATTGGTTCCTCAATATTACAACCCCATATAAGTTTTGGCTCATCTATCCAATAACCTATAGGTTGTTGGTTTTTATTATTGGTACTCCAAAGGTAAGGAAAAAGGTCCGAATTCCCGGTCAGCTGGAGCCGCTTATCCGGCAGATAGCGATGCAACACCATGGCGACCAGTGTAAGCAGGATTGCGTAGATGAGTAACTCGTTAAATTGCTTGGCATTCATTCTTTTGGATATGCAGACAGAAGCGTCCCCGAAGTATGGTGGAAATCAGGGCTTTTTCCAGTTTTGGGGCATATTTGGCGGGGTTTATCAAATTCATGTGCCAAAGGTCACAATATAGGGATGGAGAAAATCAATGCGCTTATAAAAAAATTAACTTTGGCTATGAAAAAAACTCGCTTTACGCCCTCAATTTATTTTCGGTAAATTGAACTCCCGCATACAGGAGTAAATCTGATGACCTATGTCGTAACGGAAAATTGCATCAAATGTAAACACACCACTTGTGTGGAAGTTTGTCCTGTAGACGCTTTCAAAGAGGGGCCCAACTTTTTGGTGATTGATCCAGAACTTTGTGTTGATTGCGATCTCTGTGTGCCAGAATGTCCCGTCAGCGCCATTTATGAGGAAGATAAAGTTCCCGTAGATCAATTACATTTTATTGAACTCAATGCAGAGCTTTCCAAGTTTTGGCCGGTAATTTCCGAAGTGAAAGAAGCATTACCGGATCATGAGCAATGGGATGGGGTGTTGGGGAAGTTGGGGTATTTGGAGAGGTAGTGGAAAAATTTAGTCTGTTATTAGGCTAAATTTTTCGTACCTTTATTTTATGCTCGCTCTGTTTGATTGTTTGAGATATTCGACAATTTGGGAATACACTAAAAAGCCAAGTAATGATGCTTTTTTGTTGTATTTATCAATTGAGCTTGCTCCATGTGCAACAGAATGCCTACTAATTTGATTGTCAAAATTATCATGGCTAAATTCCTTGAAATAGCACTCTGCCAAATAACGTTTGAATTTTTCTGGTATAAAAGTGGTCAATGCAGCAATGTTTTTTAGAGTTTTTTGTGTCACATGCTGTACAAGTAATTCTGATTTTCGTCCTTGCTTGCCTGGATTGTCTTTGACAAAGTCATGCCTGATTAGAGCTTCAATCTTTGGGTATAGAATAGATACCGAACTTACAAAGTCTCCTTCTCGATGTCTCGCTACAGCTAACATTAAGAATTGATTAAAGGCAGAAAATTTTTGATCTTGATCCCATATTTCTTGTCGCTCTTCAATATACATCAAAGTATCTTTTTCAATATTTTCTAGTAGCTCATCAATTTCCCAGCCTGATTTGGCGTAACTAATAATTGATTCAATAGTTGAAATGCTCAACGCATAAAATGGAAACCAATTTTGTTTTAGTAAAGCCTCTAAAACCACATCTGATATTTTATGGAAAGTCTTAAATGTTAGGTAAGAAAAATACTTTCCTAAGACTTCCTCTACATCATATTCGATAATTTCATCAATCCCAGTTAATGGAGAAAAATCGAATACGTATACTCTGTCCCATTGAAATGACAATACACAGAAAAACGCATGGTCTTCAGGGAATTCAATACCTTTAAGCGAAATCCTTTCAAAACCTGAAAGATCATCTTTGGTCACTGCTTGTCCTGCTTCAACTTTTTTAGCTTTGACTAGGGCAATACCTTCAATATCAAATTCATTAATGTATACCTTGGCTTTCAAATCCTTAGAAATAACAACTACCATGCTTTTTATGTCACAGGGCAACATATTTGGAGCGACCATAGATAGTACGGTCTGCGGTATGCCTTCAAGGTATTTTAGGTGTATGTCGCCGTTCTCTGTCGATGTTATTCCAGATACTTGTACTTGCACTTCTTCTCCAGCCTTGGCTGATGTGACGCAATAACCGGCAAATCGTTCTTTGAGCTGAATTTCATACATGGGGCATCTCTTATTCAAATATTTTTTAAGGGTCAACAAATCTCTAACTTCGGAGTCACTCCAAAACTTTCAAACACTCCTTCACACACCCATCACAAATAAAAACATCAGAATCCGGTGCTGCAATTAATCGATTAACTTGATCGCTACGCAATTTGCAAAAGGAACATTTGGGTAACGCTTCGAGCTCTTTTTTTCGAGCGAGTTTCTTCAGGGCTTTTTCTTCTATTTGTTCAATACGTTCTCGCGTTACGTCAAATTGAAAAGCTATTTCTTGTAATGTTGGATCTGATGAAATATCAATTCCAAATCTTTTTCTAAGCGCTTCTGCTTCGCGAGTAGTTAAATTGGCTAGAACCTCTCTGGTGGCTTCTGCCTGCTTCTGTGGATCTTTATTATCGTCGTCGCTCATCATTACTCCTGTAATTATCACTTCGCACACGCGGGTCTTGACCCGCCCTACATCGGATTAAATCGAATATCTGAATTATGGTTTTGTAGGGGCAGGCCCCCGTGCCTGCCCGATGATCACCACGGTGTAGCCCATAGGTGGAATTGGGTAATTTGGCTGCAGCCGAGTATATACAAGGCCTGCAGGAAAAAGCACAGGGTCGAGGGAAACAAATTCGTGATCTATAGTTTTTATTGTTTTACAATCGCGCCTCGTCCGATGCACGTCAGCATCACCCAAGCGACACCCAGAGGCGTTCTGCCAGCAAGTGAAATTCCCCTATTGTTTATATTGTGGAGATTCCATGAAATTTCGCTTTCCTATTGTCATCATTGACGAAGATTTCCGTTCGGAAAATACCTCTGGGTTGGGCATCAGGGCTTTGGCCGATGCTATTCAAGGAGAAAATTGGGAGGTTTTGGGTGTTACCAGTTATGGTGACTTGTCCCAGTTTGCGCAGCAGCAATCACGTGCCTCGGCTTTTATTTTGTCGATAGATGATGAAGAGTTCGGCGCCGGGTCGGAAGAAGAAACTGATCATGCATTGAAATCCTTGCGCGCATTTGTGGAAGAAATTCGCTACAAAAACGCGGATATTCCGATTTATTTGTATGGCGAGACACGCACATCACGTCATATCCCCAACGATATTTTGCGTGAACTGCACGGCTTCATTCATATGTTTGAAGACACGCCGGAATTTGTGGCGCGTCATATTATTCGTGAAGCGAAATCCTATCTTGATGGATTGGCGCCGCCATTTTTCCGCGCGTTGGTGGATTACGCGCAGGATGGATCTTATTCCTGGCACTGCCCCGGTCACTCAGGTGGTGTGGCATTTTTGAAATCACCGATTGGACAAATGTTTCATCAGTTTTTTGGTGAAAATATGTTGCGTGCCGACGTGTGTAATGCGGTGGAAGAATTGGGGCAGCTGCTTGATCACACCGGGCCAATCGCTGCATCCGAACGCAATGCGGCGCGCATTTTTAATGCAGACCATTGTTACTTTGTGACCAACGGAACTTCCACATCCAACAAAATGGTGTGGCACTCAACTGTTGCGCCGGGCGATATTGTGGTGGTGGATCGCAACTGCCATAAATCGATTTTGCACTCGATTATTATGTGCGGCGCGATTCCGGTTTTTTTAATGCCAACACGAAATAATCTCGGCATTATTGGCCCTATTCCTCTGGCAGAATTTACACCTGAATCGATTGCGCGAAAAATTGAAGCCAACCCGTTTGCACGTGAAGCGAAAAATAAAAAGCCACGTATTTTAACCATCACCCAATCGACTTACGATGGTGTGGTGTATAACGTCGAAAAATTAAAAGAATTACTGGATGGAAAAATCGATACATTGCATTTCGATGAAGCCTGGTTGCCGCACGCCACATTCCATGAATTTTATAAAGATATGCACGCGATTGGTAAGGATCGTCCGCGTGCAAAAGAGTCGATGATTTTCTCAACACAATCCACACACAAACTGCTCGCCGGTTTATCGCAAGCATCACAAGTTCTTGTGCGTGAATCTGAAAAAGTTAAGTTGGATCAGGATGCATTTAACGAAGCCTATTTGATGCACACATCCACATCACCACAATATTCGATTATTGCCTCCTGTGATATTGCCGCTGCCATGATGGAAGCGCCCGGTGGCCATGCATTGGTTGAAGAATCCATTTTGGAAGCGCTTGATTTCCGTCGCGCCATGAAAAAAGTGGATGCAGAATGGGGACAGGATTGGTGGTTCCAGGTGTGGGGGCCTGATGAATTTGCTGCGGACGGTGTTGGCACACGTGATGATTGGATTTTGCGTAGCGATGACAATTGGCACGGTTTTGGTAAGCTCGCGCCGAATTTCAATATGCTGGATCCAATTAAAGCGACAATCGTCAATCCGGGTTTGTCGGTTAACGGCCAATTCGCTGAAACTGGAATTCCTGCTTCAATCGTCACCAAATATCTCGCGGAAAATGGTGTGATTATTGAAAAATGCGGGCTCTATTCTTTCTTCATTATGTTCACCATCGGTATTACCAAAGGCCGCTGGAATACCTTGTTGACCGCATTGCAACAATTCAAAGACGACTATGATAAAAACCAACCCATGTGGCGCATCATGCCGGAATTCGCACAAGCGAACCCACGTTATGAGCGTATAGGTCTGCGCGATCTGTGCCAACAAATTCACGATTTCTACAAAGCATACGACGTTGCACGTTTAACTACAGAAATGTATTTATCCGATATGCAACCTGCAATGAAACCATCTGACGCTTTTGCAAAAATGGCACACCGCGAAATCGAACGCGTGCCGTTAAACGAATTGGAAGGCCGCATCACGTCTATATTGTTAACGCCTTATCCACCAGGGATTCCACTGTTAATCCCCGGCGAACGCTTCAATAAAACCATTGTGGATTATTTGAAATTCGCCCGCGACTTCAATGAAAAATTCCCCGGCTTCGAAACCGACGTTCACGGTTTGGTGAAACGCGAAGTCGATGGAAGAAAAGATTATTTTGTGGATTGCGTGAAGCAGTAAAGAACAAAAAAGCCATCCGAGAGGATGGCTTTTTATTTGGTGCGATTTATTTTTCCTGCAAAAATTCCAATAAATCCTGATTCAATTGATCTTTGTTCGTGTCGGCCAAGCCGTGTGGAGCGCCGTTGTAAACTTTTAATTTTGCATTTTTAATTAAAGCAGCGGATGCTTTTCCTGATATGTTGATAGGTACAATTTGATCGTCATCACCATGAATAACTAATGTTGGCACATCAAATTTTTTCAAATCATCTCTGAAATCAGTAGCGGAAAAAGCGGCTATAGAATCATAAGTATTTTTTGCACCGGCTAACATGCCTTGCCGCCAAAAAGATTGAATCAATCCTGCAGAAGGTTTTGCACCGGATCGATTGAAACCAAAAAAGGGTCCTGATGCTATATCAAGATACAATTGCGAACGATTTTGTTGCGAGGCTTTACGTAATCCATCGAATACATCAAGTGGAATTCCATTTGGATTATCGGCAGTTTTCAGCATGATAGGCGGAACGGCGCTCACCAATACCGCTTTTTTCACTCGTTTGGTTCCGTGTCGCCCGATGTAACGTGAAATTTCTCCGCCACCCGTTGAAAATCCAACCAGTGTTACATTCTTAAGATTCAATGTTTTGATGAGATCTGCCAAATCATCGGCGTAATGATCCATATCATTACCATCCCAGGGCTGACTGGAGCGGCCATGACCGCGACGATCATGTGCAATCACTCGATAGCCTTTATCTGCCAGAAATTGCATTTGTGATTCCCAACTATCGGAATTTAACGGCCAGCCATGACTAAAAGTAACAACCTCTCCCTGTTTTGGCCCCCAATCTTTGTAATATATTTCTACACCATCACGGGTTGTAAATGTTTCTGCCTGACTTGCGTTTATTGGAAATAAAAAACTTAACAAAAGTGTTGAAGCGATTCGATTAAATATTTTCATATCAAAAACCTGTTTGTTAATTAAATAAAAATTTCAAAATAAAAATGATTGAAGAAAAATTAATTAGTGACGACTAATTCAACATCAACATTGCCACGAGTTGCGTTTGAATAAGGGCAGACTTGATGCGCTGCATCGACCAATTTTTGTATTTCGGTTAAGTCCAATCCTGGAATTCGTATTTCGAGTTTTACGCGTAATGCAAAACCTGTCGGTATGGGGCCTATTCCAACGTCAGCGCCGACCTGTGCAGTTGAGGGAATGGCAATGTGTTTTTTACTCGCGACATATTTCAGTGCACCTAAAAAGCAGGCGGAGTAACCAGCGGCGAAAAGTTGTTCCGGGTTGGTGCCTGAACCGCCAGCGCCACCCAGTTCTTTGGGGGTTGATAGACGAACCGATAATGCGTTGTCATCTGATAGAGAGAGGCCTTCACGACCACCAGTGGAAATGACTTTCGCGGTATAGAGAATTTGTTCGGGTTTCATAATCCTGCTCCTGATTAACGATTGATTTGTGTCTGTTGACGAGGAGCATTATCTGGAAATGCATGATACGAAATGATACAGTTCATCCTAAATTTTTGACAATTCGTATGGTTTTTTATGGTTGATCGCCTGGCTTCACTTCTGGAACACTTCAGTATCAGTGCCCATACATTTCAAACTGGCCCTTTGTGCGGGATCAATAGTCTCGATGGAAAAGAACCCTACGGGCAGCTGCATTTATTGCGGCAGGGGCAGGCAGCTGTCTGGCACGGCGGGGTCAAAGTTTTTTCCCTTTCCGAGCCAACCCTGCTTTTTTATCCACGACCTTTTGCGCACAGGTTTGTGACCGATTCGGATCGCGGTGCGGATTTTGTTTGTGCACATGTGTTGTTTGAGGGCGCTGCTGCAAATCCCCTCGCGAATGCCTTGCCGCAGGTCGTTTGCATACCATTGGCACAATTGCCGGATAGCGTGTCCGTATTAACATTAATATTTGCAGAAGCAGAGGCCAGTAATTGTGGTCGGCAAGCATTGCTCAATCGCATGTTTGAAGTCTTGTTAATACAACTCTTACGGCAACTGATGGAAGCTGGCAGTACGTCAATTGGATTACTTGCTGGCTTGGCGCATACACAACTACGTCGCGCCATAGTCGCTATGCACGAGAATCCAGAAAAAGAATGGTCAGTGGAAAGTCTCGCTGAAATTGCGGGAATGTCGCGCAGTGTTTTTTCAAATCAATTTCGCGAATCGGTTGGCGACACCCCTGCAAATTATTTACAACGCTGGCGAATCGGACTGGTACAAAAGTGGTTAATCAAAGGTCAGCCACTTAAATTAATTGCTGAAGAAGCCGGTTATGGTAGTGAATCCTCTCTTTCGCGCGCTTTTAAATCGCAATGCGGCGTTTCACCGAAAGAATGGTTAAAACAAAAAATGGTGAAAACAATTGAATGATTTTAATAATGGATTTTCTATTGCAAAAGATTTCATATCAACAGAATGGATCAATCGTATTCTGCATGATATTAAACAAACTGCTCTTGATATTGATGTAACCGGCATTCGCCAGATCGATAAAAAATTAAATTCGGTTTCTACCTATCTTGCCAGTGCTGAATTTTTAACAAGTGCACAATCCTATTTAACTCTTCAGCATAAATTGGTCAGAACAATTCTGTTTAATAAAACATCTGAATCCAACTGGTATGTCACTTGGCATCAAGACAGAATAGTTTCTGTTGCAGAAAAATTTGATGATCCCGAGTGGAAAAACTGGAGTGTTAAAGAAGGTGCGTTACATGTGCAACCACCGTTAGCTGTATTGGAAACAATGGTGACTATTCGTATTCATCTGGATGATTCCACACAAGAAAATGGTTGTTTGAAAGTCATTCCGGGTAGTCACCGATATGGATTGTTATCACAAGATCAAATAACTGAAATTGTTTCGCGGGACACTCCTGTTTCTTGCGAAGCAAAAGCCGGTGATGCTTTGATTATGCGACCGCACCTGCTCCATGCGTCCAGCAAAAGTATCAAGCCATCTCAGCGCCGGGTTTTGCATTTGGAGTTTAGTGATTGGGTCTCGTATCGCGCCACATAAATTTTATATGGCGCAAATAAACCAATTGCGCCTGATTCACATCCTGATTTATTGCAGAACAATCTCTGATTACCTCCTGATCAATAACAACTGCCTGATAATTAAAAGACACATATATAGTGTGTCTATTGGCGCGAAAAATGGTGTGTGACAAGCTTGCGCATCAATTGATAATGCTGAAGTGAGAAATAATTACGACGACATAAATATTTTTTGAATGCATATCATTCAATTTGATTAAAAAATATGAAGCGATAGTAATTGTTTTTGTGCAGTAATTGGCATTTATCAATATTAAACAAGGTTTCTGTTGGTGCATTTTCACTGCAAACAACAAATTTTGTTAATATAAATCTGCAAAAAAAATTAATTTGTCATCTAAATCAATTAATAAATTATTAATTGATACCTGTCTAACATTATGAAATTCATTGAAAAGAAATAAATGAACTAAATAATTGCACGGGGTTCTAAATGTGTGCAGTTTATTTTATCTCCACATCTTTTAAAAAGCTTAATGCTGACACCGTTATCATCAAAAAATTATTTCAATTTAATAAAATTTAAATTTGTGACATAAATTTAAATTCCATTCAGCTAAATAGAGCATTATGCTGGTACCCGGGATAGATTTATCGAGTCAACCTATTTATCAGTTCTTATTTCAATGAATATATCGGTCAATTTTACAGAGAAGAGCTTATATGTTTGACAATCCTACGCCTAAATCTATTGCAGATTTACAGTTCATCAATTCCAATCAGGCACCCGCTATTCGGCTTCAGCATTCAACAATTCTCGCGTTTTCGCGCATTGTTGACATGATAATCATTCCATTATGTTTGTGGATTTCCAATCAATATTTTGGGCAGGCCTGGAATAATTCTGAATCTTTTATAGCAGCACTGGCGGTGTTGCTGTTCGTGATATTTGCTGAAGCGCACGAAATTTATTATTTATGGAAGGGCTACAGTACAACCGGATTATTGGTGCGCATACTCATAGCCTGGTGTTTTAGCGGTGTGTTACTGATTATTTTTCTGTTGATGTTTTTTGATTTGCAATCGATACACGCTACAGGTTTTGCTGTTTGGTTGTTCCTCACGCCAGCGACAATAGTTTGTTTTCATGCCGGACGCAGGAAACTGTTGGCACAATTGCGACGCAAATCAAAAGTGCTAAGAAGAATAGCGATTATAGGTGCCAATGATCTTGCCGGGCGACTGACCAAAAGTTTCGACAGCATGCCTTGGTTCGGTTATCGGTTGGTGGGTGTTTATGATGATCGTTACCAATTGCGTCAGGAAAATACTGCTGCGGAATCTTCTATTAAACGAACAGAAAATTCGGATTTGGAAAAACTTTATCAGGACGCTCGCGATGGCAAAATGGATATAGTGTTTATCACTTTGCCCTTGCGTGCAGAAATACGCACCAAAGCGATTGTCGAAAAACTTTCAGACACTACGGTTTCGGCTTACATAGTGCCGGATGTATTTAATTTTGATTTATTGCATTCACGTTTAACCTGTTTTCAGGGGATTCCAGCGTTAAGTATTTATGATTCACCCTTGGTGGATTATGGCTGGTTAAAAAGATTGGAAGATATTGTATTGAGTTCGGGACTTTTGGTTTTATTTTCATTGCCTATGTTGTTAATTGCACTGGGCATAAAGTTGACATCCAAAGGGCCGGTATTTTTTAAACAAACCCGATACGGTATGGGCGGTGAAAAAATCAAGGTTTGGAAATTTCGTTCAATGACGGTGATGGAAGATGGCGCCAAAGTTGATCAAACGCAACGGCACGACCCTCGTGTTACACCCTTCGGGGGTTTTTTGCGCAGAACATCATTGGATGAATTGCCACAGTTATTCAACGTACTCTCGGGCAGCATGTCGTTGGTGGGGCCAAGACCTCACGCGGTTTCGCACAATGAACATTATCGTGGTTTGATCAAAGGCTACATGCTTCGTCATAAAGTGAAGCCTGGAATTACCGGATTGGCACAAGTAAGTGGCTTTCGTGGAGAAACAGAAACCGTAGACAAAATGGCAGGTCGAGTCACTTGCGATTTGCAATACATCAGTAATTGGTCATTGTTTCTGGATTTGAAAATTCTTTGGCGAACGATATTTAAAGGTTTTATAAGCGAGCAGGCTTATTAAATCGGAGTAGATGTAACATGAAAGTAGCATTGGTACACGACTGGTTAATTGATCGTGGCGGTGCAGAGGGTGTGTTGAAAGTATTACTTTCAATTTATCCCGATGCGGATGTATTGACATTGGTTTGTGGAATGAACAAGGAGCAATTGGCTGCTTTGGGTATTCACAAACCGGTTAACACTTCTTTTATTCAGCGATTACCTTTTGCGATAAAAAAATATCGACATTATTTGCCCTTGATGCCGCTGGCAATCCAGCAATTTGAATTGCAGGGCTACGATTTGATTATCAGTAGCAGTTTTTGTGTTGCCAAGGGCGTGATTACGGGCCCCGATCAACTGCATGTTTGTTATTGCCATTCACCCGTTCGATATGCCTGGGATTTGCAAGCGCAATATTTAAAAGAATCCGGATGTGAAAAAGGCGTGAAGTCATGGTTGATTCGTTATTTTCTGAATGGTTTGCGTGATTTTGATGCGCGCAGCTCACTGGCCGTGGATAAATTTATTGCCAACTCCACATTTATCCGCCGTCGGATTCAAAAATGTTATCGACGTGAATCAGTCGTCATATACCCACCGGTAGAAACCACGGAATTTACCTTGCATCCACAAAAGGAAGATTACTATTTGGTTTGTAGTCGTCTGGTGCAATATAAAAAAGTGGGACTGATAATTGATGCATTTAATCGAATGCCGGATAAAAAATTATTGGTACTTGGGGGCGGCCCTGACTATGAACAATTGGCAAAAAAAGCGGGAGACAATATTCGTTTGATGGGTTATGTGTCGCGCGAAATACTGATTGAAAAAATGCAAAAAGCCAAAGCATTTATTCACGCAGCAGAGGAAGATTTTGGTATAGCCCCGGTTGAAGCTCAGGCCTGCGGAACCCCGGTAATTGGATTTGGTAAAGGCGGATTGCTGGATACTGTTGCTGAAGGTAAAACCGGAATTTATTTTGATCAGCAAACACCTGAATCAGTTTGTGCCGCCATTCATCGCTTTGAAAAAACCCAACTCTTGAGTGCACAGGAAATTGCCAGTTTTGCATCTTCGTTTAGTGAAGAAAGATTCAAAACCGATTTTATTGGTGCAGTCGAGCAATGGCTCAATGAACACCGCAAATCCTGTGCAAGCAAAGCAGCAGAACTCTTGACCCGATTACAAGTCGAGAATCTGGTTAAAACAGATTAACTCCGGATAATGTATGCAAAAAATTCGATCACATCAGAATGCAGTCACAATGGTTTTGATCAAAACGACATTGATGCTTTTTCTCATAGGTCTTGCTTCCTGTTCGCAAATGCCAACCAGTGGTCCCTACAGTGGTGATATTGGCAAGTCATCACAGCTGCGCATCAGTGACGCCGATATTCAATGGGTGGATACAGAACAAAATTCACAGTATCTGGTGGTGGATATCAAGCCTCGGGTGACCGCACATTTATTGCAACGGGCAACAGCGCCGCGACAAATTGCCTGGCCGCTTAATGAAACCAAAATGCCGGTTACCATTAATATTGGCGACACTTTGCAAATTACGGTGTTTGAAGCGCAATCCGGTGGTTTGTTTATTCCCAAAGAAGCAGGGGTGCGCGCGGGTAATTTTGTGAGCATTCCATCGCAGCTGGTGGATTACACCGGAAAAATCAGCGTTCCTTTTGCGGGTGAAATTACCGTACTCAATCGTACACCCGCTGCTGTGGGTGAAGAAATTACGCAAAAATTAATCAAGCGCGCGATAGAGCCGCAAGTGGTGGTGTCGATTGTCGGGCGTAGCAATTCGGCGGTCACGATTCTGGGTGATGTTAAACAAAATTCGCGCATGGCGTTAAATCTGGATGGAGACCGAATTCTCGATGCCGTTGCACGTGCTGGCGGCTTGAGTTATCCGGATTTTCAAACCTATCTGGCGTTGCGTCGTGCAGGTAAAGAATGGGTGATTCGCTTTGATGATTTGGCTCGCACGCCGGATAAGAATATTTATTTACGATCACAAGATACGCTTTATTTATATCGTGAACCTGATCGTTATCAGGTTTATGGCGCTGCAGGTATTAATAGCAGTTTTGATTTTACCAATCGCCAAATGTCTCTTTCCGATGCATTGGGCAGTGCGGGTGGTTTGGATCAGTCATTGGCTGATCCGGAAGAAATTTATTTATTTCGCTATGAATCCTCGCAATCCCTGAAATCGATGGTGAACAACACCGACATGCAGTCACGAATTCCCGACACTGAGCGATTGCCGGTTATTTACAAATTGAATCTGCGCGAAGCAGAAGGTTTTTTTCTGGCAAGAAATTTTCCGTTACAAAATCGCGATATTCTTTATCTGGCTAATGCAGAAAGCGTTGAATTTTTACGATTCCTGAATTTGCTGGATGCCAGTGCAGTGACCACCATCAATATTAAAGAGGCAGGTGAGCTCAACGATTGATGAGCCTGAAATATATGTCTATTGAAAACACCATAGATTTTCGAATATTCATCGCTATTTTACGTCGGCGATTGCTATTGATTGCGATTTGTTTTTTGCTGGTGATGGGCAGTGCTGTCACTGCAATCAGTTTTATCAAAGATGAATTTACCGCTGAAGCCAGAGTGTTGCTGGATAAAAAATTATCGGGAGGCGCAGTATTGGAGCTGTCGCAGGTGCCGCAATTAGGGTTGGATAAGTCGGCAATTGAAAGTGAAATTGAAATTTTACATTCGCAAACGGTAATGGATACCGTGATTGAGTTACTGGCAGCTACACCATTGTCAGAAAACATTGGCGTAAAATCACAACCGGCATCAGGTGTTGATGAATTTATGCAGAAATACCGGGAAGGTTTGCAAACGATTACGCAAAAAGAATCCAAAGCACTTTTTTTCAAGGAGCAAGTTTCAGAAATTGAAACAGGTTTTGAGCAATACCAGGCGCTGTTAAGAGGTTTGGCGGTAACGCGAGTGGGCGACTCCTATGTATTGCGCATCAGCTATACCGCTGAATCACCTGAGCTTGCGGCGCGAATGGCGAATGCCTTTGCCAATGCGTATATAAAAGAACAGCGGCGGATGTTGGCATTAAAATCGGATCAAACCCTGACCTGGTTTCAAAGCAAATTGGATGAGCTGAAAAAAATGGCGCAACAGGCGGATAAATCAGTGGCTGATTTTCGTCTGCGATATAACACCCAGAATGGTTCCGGCACCACCTTGAATCAATTGAATGTGTTGGTAAAAGAATCGGAAACCTATCACCAGATACTCGATGACTATCTTGACCGTTACCAGACAATGAATCAGGAAAGTTCATTTCCTGTCAGTGAATCCCGGGTTATTTCCGAGGCGCTTCCGCCACCGGAAAGAAGCCATCCCAAAACGCCAATTTTATTGGGCGTATCAGCAATTGTTGCATTGGGTCTTGGTGTAATTCTGGCTTTATTTATTGATCTTAATGAAAAATCAGTGCGCAGGGCCGGGCAATTGCGCAAAGAACTGGCTTTGCCTTTTATAGGATTTGTTCCGTTGCTGAGGTTCTGGCAAAAAATAAAAACACAGCCGGTTAATATCATTGATGGAAAATCAGCTGTTAATCAACAACAGTTGTATGCGTTGCAAAATCCACAAAGTGATTATGCGATTGCCGTGCGGGGTATGGCGGCGCATCTGTCGCAATTGGATGGCAAACCCGGTATGCGTCTGGGTATGACCAACATGGATTCATCATCGGCGAGTGCAAGATTGATGTACAACTTGTCGGAATATCTGGCAATGGGAAAAGCCAATTGTATTTATCTGGATACCAATTTTGTTTATGGCAATGGCGATAAACACAGTAAGGGTTGGGTTAATTTGATGGCAGGGGAAGTAAAACTGGAAGATGTTTTATTAAAAAGTCCGCATTCAAATTTGCATATATTACCGGCAGGTTATGCGCGTGATATTCAGGTGGTCAGCAGCCTTTCTTCCGATGCAATCAAAAGTTTTTTCCAACAACTATCCAGCCACTATGATCGAATTCTGGTGAACTTGCCGGATCTGAAAAAATCAGCCGACTTGCAAAATATTACTCCACACCTTGATGCTTGTTTTATTAATTTGAAATGGGGTAAATCAACAGTTCAATCAACACAATTTTATTTGCATAAATCTGCTATAGCACCCAATAAAATTTTGGGCACTCTTTTGTCCGATACACACATCGGCAAGTTAAAGCGTCATTATGGTTATGACGCCTGAGGTATTTATCAAATGAATCGTCAGTATCTGGCTTATGATCGAATAAAATCAGGTTTGCAGATTAACCCGGCACTGTTGCCCTGGGTTTTGATGTCAATGCGCGGGGTTACTTTACTCGTAAAATTTATTTCTACGCTGTTCGTTGCCAAATATTTGGGCCTGAATGCCTTGGGGATTTATGGTTTGATAGCGGCTGCAGGAATATTGGCACCTGCAATACTGGGCCTTGGTGTTATGCCGTCCATATCGCGTGCAGCAGTGAAACAACCTATTGGCGATACCAAAAATGAATTGGTTCGTTATTTTATTTATCTCTCGATTATTTATGCGATTGCTGCAGCAGGTGTTGCTATTTATTGTGCGATAAAAGGTGAGTGGTTATTGGCTTGTTTGATATTGCTGGTGATTTTTTTCGAGCATATCAACAGCGAGTGCTATCAATTAATGATTAATCTCTCGCGGCCGTTGCTTGCCGATAGTCTGCATTTTATGCGCAGTGCTTCCTGGCTGCTGATTTATATGTTTGCGGCGAGTGTGATTGTGTCATGGCGAAACATGGAAGCATTATTGATTGCATGGATCATGGGTTCAGGCTTGAGCGCAATAATTTATATCTGTGTTTTTGCGCGTATATCATCAACACCGGAAACATTAAAAACCACGCTATGGAATTGGTTGGGGTTGCGCAGTAAACAGGCATCCGGACTTTATTTAAATGGTGTTGCTACAACAGGTGCAAGTTACAGCGACAGGTACATCATAGGTGCATTTCTCAATCTGGAGTTAACCGGCGTCTATTTATTTTTTTGGCAAATACAAAGTGCCCTGAGTAATTTGATCTATACCGGATTGATTCAGGTAGCCCGCCCGGGATTGGTTAAAAATTTTGATCAGCTCCAACCTGATTGGCAAATAGTCTGGAATCTGTTGCGTAATACCAGCATCGCTGCCATCGGTTTTTCAATCATCGCCCTGATAGTCATTGCGCTGGCATTACCCTATTTGAATATGCCATTGGTGAGCGATTATTACAGTCTGTTCGCTCTGGTATTAATTGCATTTATTTTTAATGTAATAGCGGAAGCCCAGGTTCTGGTTTTTTACAGTCAATATAAAGATCAGCAGGTGCTGCTGATTACGCTGCTGGTATTTGCGATCAATATTTCAATATGTTTGATCGGTGTTCCTTTATGGGGATTGTGGGGGGCAGCGATTGCAGCAATATCCAGTGCGTTAACGCGCTTGTGTTTACAGGCATGGTTCATCTCAAAGTATCGTTTAAGTCATGGGTCATAGATGAATAAATTGATTGATCTTGGTTGTATGCTGTTGATGCTATTACCCAATCCACTGAAGCGATGGGTAATGAATTGTTTTTGTGGCTGCAGTATTCATTCGACAGCAACGATAGGGTTTTCATTTATTCGCGTGCGCAAATTAATACTCGGCGAAGGCGCACAGATAAAACATTTCAATATCATCAGAAATCTGGAATTGTTTGAATTAAAAGAAAAAGCATTGGTGGGTAATTTCAATCAATTTACGGCAATTCCTCTGGGTTCAACTCTACATTTTGCCGATGAAGAAAATCGATATCCGTCATTGGTATTGGGTGCACACAGTGCGATTGTCAGTCGTCATTATTTTGATTGTAATAATGCCATTCACATAGGACACCATACTATTATTGCCGGTCGTGACACGCTTTTTTATACGCACGGTATCAATGTCAATCGTAATCGTCAGGAAACACATCCGATTCAAATCGGCAGCTATTCGATGATAGGTGCTGCTGCTGTTATTTTGAAAGGATCGGTGTTGCCTGATTATTCTGTACTCGCAGCAAATTCAACATTGAGTAAAGCACATACAGAAATTTATACGCTTTATTCAGGCGTACCGGCAATTCCTGTTAAACGTCTTGATGAATCAGCAAAATATTTTCATCGGGAGGAGGGATTTGTACCATGAGCTTGCAATATCTCAATAATTTCAGAGGCATTGCCATACTGCTGATAGTGTTTGGTCATGCAGTGTCGGCTTTACCTGAACCTCATTCGCCCTTCCTGTCCGCATTAATGCCGCTTTTTAGTAATGGCACCTTATTATTTGTGTTGGTTGCAGGACAATTTTTTGTGGCTTTATCAGAAAATTACTCCTATAAAAATTTTTTAAAAAATAAAGTGATGCTGGTTGTCTTGCCTTATTTAATATTGTCGCTACCGGCAGCGCTGATTTATTTATTGAAATTAAAGACCTATCACGATTGGATGGACATGGAATGGTTTAATTCATTGAATCCATTGGTGGCCTATTGCTACCTGTTTATTACAGGCGCGCACCTTGGCCCACTTTGGTTTGTGCCCATGATATTACTCTATTATCTTTGTAGCCCCTTGTGGTTTTTTTTATTGCGCAAAGATTTTTTGTTGCCGGTGTTTTTATTAAGTTTGGCATTGGCAATTTATTTGGGAAGGCCTGAAGGTAATTCCAACTCCTTGCAATCGGCGCTATATTTTTTGCCGGCTTATTTATTGGGAATGTATTTGGGCAAGCGTACCGCTATGCTTAATTTCTTGATGCCATATGCTGTCTGGGGTTTTGTTATTTGTGTATTGGTCTTGATTGATTATGGCCAATCAATATTTTCCGATACCCGATGGGATTTGCTGCTCAAACTGGCCGCCACCTGTTTTTTAATTGCACTCTGTCAAGCCAAACTTAACTTCAAAATAAAATGGCTGGATTTGTTTGCCCGTCTCAGTTTTTATTTGTTCTTTGTTCACGGATATGTGATTGGCGCTTTCAGAATTTATTTGCGACATTCGGAACATCATTACATGGGTATAGGCGCTGCATTGGGGATATTTATTACAACCCTGATTTTGTGTCTGATGGCTTATATCCTTTTCAAATGGTTATTTCAAAACCACAGTAAATTTATTCTGGGAGCCTGATCATGCAAAAAATGATTACCTGGGTAGATAATCTGAAAGCAATTTGTATTTTTTTAGTGGTGTATGGACACTTCTCTGCGCTGGTACCGGAATTAAAAGCCATTATTTATTCGATGCATTTACCGGCATTTTTGCTGATTACGGGCTATCTCGGTTTATATAGTTTGCAGCAACCTACGGCGCAACGACTAATAAAAGGCCAGTTGTTTTATTATCTGGTTCTCTATGTTTTGTTTACTCTGGCGTCGAGCATTATCTGGTATGTGCTGGAAGCGCGCGATCAGCCCGTCAATCAACTATTAAAACCTTTGACAGCCAGTTTGTGGGGCTTGCATGGCCCATCACTGGAGTTGATACACAATAATGATCCACTGTGGTATTTCCCTTTTTTAATATCCTCGTTATTGCTGGCGTTTGTTTTTATTCATATTCCGTTGATGTGGAAATGTTTGTTGGCAATAGCCGTTGTTGTAGGTTATCAGTGGAATTATTTACAGCCTTCTGCCTGGTCATTGGATTTGGCGCCTATAGGGGCGTTGTTTATTTTGTTGGGGGCTGGCCTGCGTATGTTGGAAAATGAAAAACCATTTCTATTCCAAAAATTGCATCATCCCTTATCCATTGCAGCCTTGTTAATGGTTTGGCTATTGCTGGTTTGGATCAATGGACAAATTAATCTCAATAGTCGCGAGTGGGGTATATCCAAAGTACTTTTTATTGTTGCTGCAATTGCGGGCACAGGATTTTTGATCGGGCTCTGCCATAAAATTCCATCGTCATTCATCGCACGTGGATTATCCCGGCACACACTTATTATTTTTTGTACACATATCTATTTTATAAAAGCACTGAATAATCCGATTGCACAATTACCGGAGGCTATCAAAGCATGGGCGGTATTGGCAGCTGCTATAGCAATAACGCTGTTGTGTTGGGGTATTTCTCTTTTGGCTCAGCCGTTGCTCACACGCTGGTTGAAATCAAAGCCAACGCTTGAACTGGTTATGCAAAAAAGGAGTTAATAATGTTCTTTCAGCAATTGGATAAATTTGGCGATAAACCGGCGCTCATAGATGCAGAAAGCGGTATATCTATCAGTTACCGCGATCTGGAAAATGCTATTCAACAAAGGTGCAAACAATTTGCATCGACAAGGCAATTGGTTTTTATCGAAGCAACCAATAGTATTCCGGGATTAGTCACTTATCTGGCTTGTCTACGTTTGCAATATGTTGTCTATTTGCTGGAAACATTGGAGGACGAAAAAACACAAGCCTTGATTGATACTTACAAACCGAATTTTTTGATTAAAGCCAATCAGGAAATTAAATGGATCAATCAACATCCTTGCGATCTGCATCCGGATTTATTGTTGTTACTATCAACATCCGGTTCTACAGGAACCCCTAAATTTGTAAAACTCTCAGCAAATAATATTCAATCCAATGCCGAATCCATTGCTGAATATTTATTACTGGATGCCAACGAGCGTGCATATGCGCATTTAAAACCTTTTTATTCTTACGGCTTGTCTGTTATTCATTCACATTTAATTGTGGGTGCTGCATTGATACTCACCTCGCGCAGTATTACCGAGCCGGAATTTCTACAACAAATAAAACAATATCAGGCAACCAGTTTTGCAGGAGTCCCTTATACATTTGAATCATTATTGCGATTGAAGTTTGATATCACCGAATATCCGCAATTGCGCTATATGACACAAGCAGGCGGAAAACTGGTATCACATCTGGTTGTCGATTACGCAAAACGTTGTGCGCTTGCAAACAAACGATTTATCGTGATGTATGGGCAGACGGAAGCCGCGCCACGCATTTCTTATTTGCCTGCTGAATTTGCCGAAATTTATCCGGAGTCTATCGGTAAAGCTATTCCTGGTGGAGAGCTGTTCCTGGTCGATGAAAATAAAAATCCCATAACCGAAATCGATAAAAACGGCGAGCTGGCTTATCGTGGTCCCAATGTCATGATGGGCTATGCATCATCACCGGAACAATTGGCAAGCGATGAAACACCGGATTGTTTATACACGGGTGATATTGCGTGCAGAAATGCGGATGGATTGTTTTATATAGTAGGCAGGACAAGTCGTTTTGTAAAAATGTTTGGTTTGAGAATTAACCTTGATCAAATCCAGACAGATTTAAAACGCTATTATGCCAATGTCGCAGTGACTGGAAATGATCAGCGAATTTTAATTGTGTTGTCGCAGGAAGATGCGACCAATACATCAGGATTAATCACGCAATTGGTGCAGCGATATCATCTGCCGGAAATATGTTTCAGGCTAAGTATTTATCCGCAAATTCCCTTGTTGCCGAGCGGTAAATACGATTACAAAAAAATGCTGGCTGATATGAACAAGCCGCAAGCCGATGTTCATTGGTTTACCCGATTTACCCGAAAAGTATCTGATCTCCTGGAATTAAATGATCGTCAGTGGTTATCCATCAGTGATCTTTATCGCACGGTATTGTCCTTTCCTGATATTGGCGAAGAAGATTCATTCGATTCATTGGAAGTAGATTCCTTGTCATATGTAACCCTTGCTATTGAAATGGAAGCAGCATTACATGATGCGCTGCCAGCGGATTGGAGAAGTTTGCCTTTATCAAAATTGGATGCGCTTTATTTAAGCCGACGTGTTGCTGCATAAAATGCGGTTTATTCTTTGTCTGTCTTGGATCAATGATTATGTCGAAAATATTATTTTTAACTCATGTAGGTGATCCCGGTGGCGCGGAATTTAAAATGATGGATCTGTGCGCTGATCTTGGTGATAAGGCGGAAGTTCTGCATTTTCAGGACGGTAGTTTGCCAGCACATTTGGCGCAAAAAAATATTGCCCATAAATTGCTGCCCTTGCCTGCTTCATTGGCAGGTTTCAAGCGTGAACAAGCGCTTGCCAAGGCATTTCCGCTTTTGTTTGAATCATTTGGTTTTTTGCGAAAACTCTATTCCGCGACTCGCGGTTACACGGCGTATGTGTGTATGTCGCAAAAAGCGTTTGTACTGCTGTCTTTGTTAAAACCTTTTCATCGCAAACCGATCATCTGGTTTATGAATGATTTACTTTCTCCAGATCATTTCAGCCCTTCATTAATTTCTATTTTAACCAGACTGGCCAAATTTTCTGCCAATCATCTGATACTCAACAGTCAGGCATCTTACGATGCATGGCTTAAAGCCGGTGGTGTTAACCGCAATCTTGAAATTATTTATCCCGGAACTGATTTCGGCTTTATTGAAAAGCGAATTCGCAATCAGCAAAAAATCACCGAATTAAAAGAAAAGCTGCAGGCACAAAAGAAAATTGTTGTTGGGCTTTTTGGTCGTATCACACCCTGGAAGGGTCAGGAAATTTTTCTGGAAGCCATCAGTAAAATTCCCAATGTGCACGGTTTGATCGTGGGCGAAGCGTTTTTTGGAGAAGAAAATTATCAACACTATTTGCAGGAATTAACGCGTCGATTGCAAATCGAATCGAATGTGACTTTCACCGGCCATTCTGATCAGGTGCCTGAATGGATGGCGGTTTGTGACATAGTAGTTCATTGCTCCACTGCCCCTGAACCTTTTGGTCTGGTGATTGTTGAAGGTATGGCGGCGCATAAACCGGTGATTGCCAGTGATGGTGGCGGCGCACAGGAAATTGTGATGGATAAAGTAACGGGCCAATTAACGCCAATGAAAGATGCAGATGCATTGGCCACCGCGATTAACCGTTACATCGAAAATCCGGTCTGGGCCAAAGAATTGGCTACTAACGGTTATCTTCGCAGTAAAGAACTTTTTTCAACCCAGGCAATGCTTGATAAATTTCGCAGCATATTGGCACTGCACAGTATACAGAGTTCCTGATGACAGGTTTTTTTGCCAACAATCTGGATAGCCTGTTTCGTCGCTCTTTCTTCGAGCGCATTGTTATTTATTGTTTTCTGTCTGAATTAATCGTCAAAATTATTTTTGAACTCATGCTCGGGCAATGGTGGTTTTCCCTGACGCCATTAAAACAAATATTTTTGTATGCATTGTTGTTAATGGATTATGCCGTTAATTTTAGAAAAGTGATGGCTATACGTTTTTGGGGAAACCCGGTGTTTTATTTCATGCTGGTTGTTTTTGTCATGGTCATACAAGGAACCTTTGTAGGGCTATACAATCACAATGCACCGTTTGAAATTTTTAATGATTCAGTACCGTTGTTGTTGATGGCGATGAATAGTTTGCGCATGCAATCGCCGGTCGAATCCAAATTGCCTGTGAATTTCGGATTTTTAATCCGCTTCTGTTCCTGGATGTCACTGCTGATTTGTTGTTTCGGCTATCTTGCAAAATCATCCGGCTTACCTTCAACATCCGCTATCTCGGGTGTTATTTCCGGTATTTACTATGCGCTATTCATTGCTGCATTACTAACAGGTTACCGATTAAATCTGTTTCATGTCATCTGTTTTTTTATCGTTGCCGGTTTTTCTGCCGATGATTTTAATCGAACAACACTGGCATTTTTCATGTTCTCCGGATTGATTCTGTTTTTGAAATACAGTGTATTCAACCCTGCCCGCGCAATATTATTTTTTATGGCGATGACATTACTCGGATTCGCATTGTGGAATTTTCTTCCGGACGATTCCAAAACCAAACAACGTTTTACCGATTTGGCCCAAGTATCATCAGAAAGTAGAACGGGCTCAGTAGGCGAACGTATGAGTGAATGGGTCAGCATTCAGGAAAAAGTTGCCCAAGGTGGAACCAGCGCTCGCTGGATAGGTTTGGGGCACGGTGCATTGTATGACGTGCGTTACACATTTCGCGTTATCAAAGATTACGGCTTCGCTCATTTCGCATGGGCCTTATTTTATTTTCGTTATGGCCTGTCGGGATACGTTTACCTCGGCATTCTAACCTTCATGCTCATCTGGCAAACCTACCGTTGCTGGAGTTTTAAATCACCGCTACAAATGACAGTTTCACTTTTGGGTTTAATGTCCATTCTCTATCTGGCCACTTACGTTAATTTTGTTATTCTTTGCATGGGTTTGCAGTTTTTGGTGTTTGGGAAAATGAATGCTGCAAATGAAAATAAGACTAGCCATTCGGAGAATTCTATAGAATCTACATTACATAAAACCTAATAGCAGTGAGCAATACTATTCAATGTTTAGTTTGCATCTAGGCTCGGTAATTTTGCTTTTAATTTACCAAATACTTGGTTTTATTTTTTAAATAGAGAAACAATGCTAATAAGTATTAAAATTCCAATTCCAGCGGGTACCGTGAATATACTGAGCCAGATTACAGGTATCATATTACTGATAATGGAGTCAGCTGATTCGAAATAGCAATTACTCACGGTTCCTTCCATGCCCGATTGACATCCCAGTAGAAAACTTAATGCGCCGGCCACACATGTGATAATGATAGGCAAAAATGTGATTAACAGTAGTATATTAATCCCGGCGCCTCCACGATTAGTTTTGATTTCACTTAATTTCCTTACTTGATTACTCACTAAATTCCCCTTGTCAGAAATGCAACTTAAACGCTATCCAGTTGATTCAAAAATTTCGGGCTAATACCTTAATCTTTAATCAACCGACTCTTTAGTGATTGGTGGCATTAACTTATTAGCTTCGATAGATTCTAAAATTAGTTTTCTACGTCTAAACCAGAAAATAATTGCACCCAATGGTATGGAAGCTGATAGAACCCATGGGGCGTTGGGGCTAGCTGCAGTCGCAGAAGCACCGAAGAGCTGAATGCTTAGAACTTGTATTGCGTACACTCCATTTGTCCAGTTAATTTTTATACCTCCTACACCTAATAAAACAAAAATAGCCCATAACCATTTTTTTTGCTGTATTGGAGTTCTTATGCATACAACTAGAGTAAATAGAATAAATGTAGGAACTACAATAGCAAAAAACAAAACTATGTATTGCAACGGACTTTTTGAAAATAATTTAAACGCATTTATCTCTTTCTGTGATGCTTCGGTTTGGTAAACATTTAGGCCAATCACCTCATATCCCCGATCTACTTTTCGGATTGCTGCATTAGCTACATTCCAGCCTGATTCAAATTCGTACTCAAAAGTAAAATTACCTTGCCATTGATCACCAGACACATTTATTTGAGACCCTATGACTTTAACCGAGATTGGATCACCCGGCCTAAAATAGGCTGCCATTTTATATAAGAGCTCATCATTAGCTTGGGGCGCCAGTTCAGCGCTCAACATACTTTTTACATATTCAAAGTCTTTCGCTCTTAACTTTGATAAGTATTCCTTTGCAAAATCAGACTCTTGCTTTGGGATGAGATTCTCACCCATTTCCTCGTAACTACATGATGCTAGAAATACAGGAAGAAAGGCGAAAATTAAAATTTGATAAAAATGTCTCATGATCTCTTTTCAGTTAACGAATGAATGAACACCAACAAACTTAGCACTGCTGTTAAATTGGCATAAAGTAAAATAGAGCACAATCCAAGAGGAGCAAGTTTAATTAATCTTACAAAGTTATATAAATATGCATTTACAAAATTCGCATATACATGCCGGAAGATTTCGGTAATTCTGCTTTTGTAAAACCAAATTTTGCATAAAACTCCGGTGTTCCATGGTCAGCCATTAAACTAACGTAGGCTGTGGTCGGCGCATTTTCCTTTAACCAAGCGACTAGCGAATTCATAATTAACGTACCAACACCTTTATGCTGATGTTCCGGCAAAACTGCCATATCGGTTATTTCAAAGAAGCAGCCACCATCGCCGATAATTCTACCAATACCAATTGGAATGTTATTGTAATAAACCACAACACCATAAATGCTATTTTTCAATCCTATTGTTGCTGCCTCTACAGATTTTCTGGATAAACCTGCCTGAAGTCGTATTTCGATATAATCATTTACAGTTGGAATTTCATTACGGACTTCATAGTTCATTTATTTTTCCCTTGGGCATATTGGGTACCACCGTAAATTTTAATTTAGGCAGCATTCTTTTCTGGGGTTCACTATAAACTTCCCCGACTTTCAATGCTCCTTTCTTTAAATAAAATCCTTCAGCATTCGGGTCAGATATGATGTAGAAGCTGGATATATTTAATGTATTACACTCGGAAAGAATCTGCTCAAATGCCATGTTGCCAAAACCTTTGCCTATGGCTTTTGGCAATAACCAAAGGTGATCAAGCTCATCACTATCGCCTTTCACTATGGCAAAGAATCCAATCACTTCCTTTTCTTTAAGAATAAGTTTAACTGTCTTGCGAGTAATATATTCTTCTTCAAACTTTAAATTGGATTTCCATTCCTCAAGTTGTTTTTGAGAATAACCCCAATAGCCCTTCGATACGATTAAAATATCTCGAAGAAGATCGGTGTGTTTTGTTTCGGCATCTATAAAATTGAGCACTTCTTTCCATCCGGCATAACTATTGGTGGTGACTTTTCTGTTACGCTTTCGTGTTACCTGGCGTCCAGTGCAGCGAAAGCAGGTGATTGGTCTTTTTGTTATGATTTTTTGTGTGATACTTGCACAATCATGTCAATTGAACTTGCTTCAAAATAGTTTTCGTTGCCATATTGATCGAAATGGTAATGGTAACCATGAATAAATTCTTCTTCAAATTCGAAATAACTGGCCATTACATCAGCAGTTTCTTCGGAAAACTCAATTTTTAGTGACTTACCTTCTAGGGTTCCTTTAATCTTTGACCCGTTACAATTGAGAACCAGTTCTTCAAGTAAAGCACTATAAGGTTCAGCTGTTGCAAGCTGAGAAAGTTCGTAGAGCTTTATACTTCCTGTCTTGGCGCCTTTAACGTACTTCGCGATATTTCTTAATTCAGAGACACTGCCTTCAATTGTTGTTTCGTTTTCGCTTATATAAATATGCATTCCTGCGCACTCTCTTTTTTAAGCTAGCACACGAAACGTGTGGTCTACGCTTTGTGATACATTGTTTAGCTTTGTAATACACCCCAAGACTCACAAGTCCCGCCAACTCTTCTAACTTCATCAGTAACCATTTTTTGTATCGATGTTACAAACTTGTAAGTTACCAAGCCACGCATTTGAAAGCAGGAGTAACCCTCAGGCTCATAAAACTTACAGCCAGGATAAAGCCCTTTTATATAATTGTATTCGCTTTCTGAAACTGGCCTGTGATCAAAATAGATATTAAAATCGACATCCGACTCTTTGGTAAAGTCGAAGCCAGATTGCACCACATGTCTAAGTGCGTCGCCACCAGCATCATTTGGAAATTCCATCACTACTCCTTGTTTAGTCTAATAACGTTAAGTTTAGTCGTAGTTTGTAAGTTGATCTTTTTGTAAATTTTTTTTGCGCGGCAAAACCACAAAAAGGCAACGTACAAGCTGTCGAGCACACGAAGTGCAACGGTGCCGCATTGCCTTGTTAAATGGATTTTGTTGCAAAATATTTTTCTGATAAATTTATGTACTTTGATAAAATCTCTTCACTTTTAAGAATTTTTCCGACACTGCCTAATGACGCAATAGAAAAGCGGCTTGAAAAATCAATAGCGTTGTTCAAAAGATCTTCCTTTTTTTCTTGGCCCTGAGAAAACTGGATGAGCTGAAGAACCCCCGCGTGCGTATAGCTATTTAGACCTTTCCAGTGATGTTTCTTGAATTCCAAGATTGCGCCATCTAAGTTCGGTTTTGCTTCTTCTAGTTGGCTCACCATTTCTCCAAATGTAATATCCTTTTTGGGATTTATAGTAGATTTTACATTGTCTTTTTTAAACTGATGTAATTGCTCTTCAGTTGCGCAAATTCGCACCCATTCAGCTTTTATATGAGCTTCAAATAAAACACGAAGTAATGCAGATGCGGCTCCAGAGTGCTTTAAACTTACCAGATCAAAAATAGCTCGCTGCATATCAAAGACAAAGAGGTGAAGCATAAGGGATGAGTTTTCAGCTTCAGTCTCTCCTTTACCTTTATTTTTTAGAATTTCTACAATTTCCATTCCTAAGTCATTATTCATATTCGTACCGAATTCAACGTTAAAATTTGCGGCGCATTTATGTGTCCACCAACATCGTAGTTAGGCTACAGCCAAAATTGCCACCATCTTTTTTCTTTCTTAAAAATAACTTTCCCATTTAAATCGTTCAATGATTTATTGTTCTCTACTTTAAACTCTGCCATGTACGGCTCAAGGTTGTCTGTTATAAAAAGATCAGGTTTAGGCACGGAAGCAAGAAATAAATATAAATCGCGGCCTTGTAAGTAAACCTCGTAGCCTTCTTTGTATAAACGGCACGCCTTTGCTCTTTCATCAGGTTCAACCTTTTTTGCTCTTCCTGTTCCGATGAGCAATCCAACGATGACTTCTTTTGCAACT
>CAMLML010000008.1 GCA_946481095.1 uncultured Cellvibrio sp. | reverse complement strand
AACGGCGCCTGCGGGCGCCGTTTTTGTTTGTCACTCGTGCTTGTTTTTTTAATCTGTATCAGCTGAGTAATGTTTGGAATACTGGTTTGCATGATTGGATATTGTTGTGTGCTTTTAATTTTTTTTGATTAATGATTTGCAGTCATCAATTACCAAAATCCAATTTTATATTTGTGATATTTCGGCGCCATTATTTTTATAAAAAGCGACGCATTGCTATTTTAAATCCTCCGTGTATCTGAAAACATCTCGCTGTTGCCGGTATGAATGCAGTTGCCGGATTAGGACACTGTGCAACCCATTTTTACCTTTGGAGGAACAATGAAAATTTCTACTAAATTGTCTAATTTTGCATTAATTGCTATTACAGGTTTGTTGATGTTTCAATCTGCGAATAGCCACGCGCGTTGTGAATATATAATTCAAAACGAATGGAATACCGGTTTTGTTGCATTGGTGCGTATTACTAACGATACCCGCAGCAGTGTTAATGGCTGGTCAGTCAATTGGACCTATACAGATGGTTCAAGTCGAACAGGCGGTTGGAATGCCAATTTCGCCGGTAGTAATCCTTTTTATGCATCCAATCTTGCTTGGAACGGACGGATTCATGTCGGTCAGTCTGTGGAGTTTGGTGTTATGGGCAAAAAGGGTGTTGCCAATAGTCCAGCAAGTAAGCCTGTTATTAATGGGGCCATTTGTGGCCGGAGTTCATCAAGCCGTGTGAGTTCACAATCCAGCTCATTCTCGAGCAATATGTCTTCCGAACGAACCTCATCGAGCAGTTCCCGAAGCCGTTCTTCTTCAAGCAGGTCGTCCTCATCATCGTCCAGTAGTTATCGCAGTCCTGCCAGTGTGCCTCCCTCCTCAAGTTCTTCCAGCTCCAGATCTTCCAGTGCAGGTCTTTTAAGTTCCAGCTCTGTTTCTTCAGGGCCCAATACATCTGCTCCTGTAGCCGGGTTAACAGTAACGAATTACGGTTTAACTGTTTATGTTGATTCGAGTACATCAACCGATGCAGATGGCAATATATTGACTCATACAATTGATTTTGGTGATGGGCAGATAATTAAGTATCCAAAGGTGTGGCATACCTATAAAGAAGCGGGTGATTATTCAGTTGTTCTGAGTGTGACAGACGGGCAACTCACAACCACCAAAACCCAATCAATCACAGTGCAAGCTGTCGATGGAAACAAGGCTCCGATTGCACGCTTAACAGGTGCGCGTGAATATAGAGCGATTCGTGCCTGGGGCACTTCATCGTTTGATTTTGAAAATATTCCCTTAACTTATGAATGGGATTTTGGTGATGGCTCATTTGCAGGTGATGCAATAGCCAGTGTTTATGATTGTGCAGTTGGTGAAACAAACAATAAATCGCGATTGGTGACGCTGACTGTGAGTGATGGCGAATTAAAAGATACACGTCAGGCAACTATAGGTGGGATTTGTAATGCTATTTACGATTTGATGCCCGCTGCCTCGTTTGTTTATAAAATTGAAGGTAATAGTGTGTTGGTTGACGGAAGCAATTCACGTTATGACATTCGCTTCAACTGGGACTTTGGTGACGGAACCACAGCTACAGGGCTTATTGCATCGCATACTTATGCAGCCTCCGGTACCTATGATATTAAGTTGAATGTTCAGGGCCCCAGTTTGTTCACACACACAACTATTCAATCAGTGACTATCGGTACCTCCGGCTCTTCGTCAAGTTCATCAGTTGGCAATTAGCTGTATCGATAACAATGGTAGTTCACTCTGTGAAAGTACCAAAACAAAAACGGCGCTTAAGGGCGCCGTTTTTGTTTGTGTAAAAAATCATTCATTGTATTTTACAGTTTTGTTATGACTTCAGATTTTGTGCAGTGATACTTTCATCCTTCATTAAACACAATGGATAATATGATGGATAAAAAACATAAATTACAATCTGAAGTAATTTTGCCAACAAAAGACATGAAGTTCTCGCGTCATCCTCTTTATGGAAAATTTTCGATTCTATTGCTCGCTGTTATTATTATTTCGCTACTTCCACATTATGCCAAAATTTATCATTCGCCCGAATTGGTTCCAGCCTCATTTATTGTGCACGGTATTTTGTATTTAGGTTGGTTTATATTATTTGTGGCGCAGACTAATCTGGTTGCTTCAGGAAATATTTCCATACATAAAAAATTGGGTTATATGAGTCTGGTTATTTTTGTGCTTATGCTTATCAGTGGAATATCGATGCTGATAGGTATTATGGAAAGCTATGACACTAATTGGGAAGATTGGTATTTGCGTTCCCGGACAAATTTAATCTGGGGCGTTTTTCACACGCTGATCTGCTTTGTGATTTTCTATCTGTTGGGTTTCTTATTTCGGAAACAATTGCATGTGCATAAACGTTTTATGTTAATGGCATCATTGAGCATGATTTCGGCTTCAGTAACGCGCGTTGCATTTTTACCCTTTATTCCTATTGACGGTACTCTGATAACTCTCTTGTCTACCTATGTTCTGTTATTGACTCCGATGATAATGGATCGTGTGATGTTCAAATCCATTCACCCGGTATTTAAATGGAGTGTTCCTATTTATATCATTACGCAAATTGTGTGCATTGGAATTTTGCCTAATACAGAAATCGGACGAGCATTGGCTTTCCCCTTGTAAGGCTGATTTATAAACACTTTCACTAGTTTGTCAGGCTCATGTCGCCTATATTTCGTGTTAAAAAATCACGATGAAGTTGGGAATCTGAAAAAATAAAAAAGCTCGATTTAATCGAGCTTTTTTATTACAAATTATTGAATGTTTATTCGGAATCAAAATCCGGTAGTTCGTCCAATGTAATCACATTCGCATGGTTATAAACTTTGGTTTTATGTGCGTTGGTATTGTAGTACTCACCACTCCAGAAATTATCTTTGTGAGTGCCAGATTCAAGTGTTGTCTCGTTAAAATTTCCATCATTCCAAACCATAAACCATAGCCACCAGGCACCATCGGTTGATATTTTATCGGGGTCTGGAATGTAACTATTTTCACTTAATGCAACCAATTTACTTTGCAAAGGATATTGTTTGACAGTGTTGTAACTGGTGATTTGTGATTTATAGGTTTTATTATCAGTGCTGTCATAAATATCGGTACTGACAATATCGACATAATTATTGCCAGGGTACCAAGCAGCACTTTGACCGTTCCATACCCAGATTAAATTATGTAAGCCATGATAATTGGTTAGTCGATCGTGAATGTATCGCCACATCAATGTTTGGGCATAGGCAGGGGGTACATCGGTTCGCGCACGTCCCCACCAGAACCATCCGCCTGAAGCTTCGTGTAGTGGTCTCCATAAAACGGGAACGCCTGCAGTTTGTAATTTTTTCAATTCACCCGCGATCATATCCAAATCATTTTGCAGTTTGGTGAAGTCAGATGATGTTGTATTTAATTGCCCATTCGCTATAGGAATAGAAAAATTGGTTTGATCGCTATAGAACGCATTTTCACTACCTGCCCGCCAATGCCAGGTGAAAGTCACCAAGCCACCGCGATTCCAGTGCTCAATCGCTTCTTCAGTTTGCTCCAGGCCTTCAACCCAATCGGCCGTTATACCATAGTTCATGAAGTCATAACCCATAATAGCGGGAGCTTTTGTGGTGTCGTTGATAACACGTTGGTATTGATCTATAGAATCTTTCCAGGTGAGATCCATTTGCCCTGAAAGGGTTTTGCTGCCCCAAATAGAACGTAAATAGTCATAAACTTTTTCGGTTATTGCTGTTGCTGAAGGATCGATTAAATTTTCAGATAAAGCGGTTTGGAAATCTGTGCGATTGGCGGGACAGAAACTGTTGGATACGCAAATACTTTCATTTTCATAGCCCCAACTGCCGTTATCCGTTGTGCAATAACGCCAACTGGTAGTGCCAATAACACAGCCCTGAAAATTACCTTTATCCGGATCGACATTGGAGTTTCTGACAATACAACTTGCATTATTTTCCCAACCCCAGCCATCCCCATCTGCATCATCACCTGCGGCAGTACAGTAGATAACACCGTTTGATGCGTGGCTGGGCAAACTGGATCCACTGGAACTTGAAATACTGGAGCTTGAGCTGGATGAAATTGAACTTGACGAGCTGGTTTGATCGGAGCTGCTGGTTTGATTGGAACTACTCGCTGAAGAAGTCGTTCTCGAACTATTGGCTAAAGATGATGTTGCTGGGTTGCCACCACCACCGCCACCGCAAGCGGTAACAGATAACAAAAGAGTGAGGCATAAGACCATACTCAAACGAGTTGAATAATTCATGGTATCTCCGGATTTATTGTCGAAAGTTGATTGTTTATTAATCTTGTTATTGTTAGCCGATATTTCATTATTGGTTGAATGTAATCGGTTACTTGGCAGTATGCCTGATATTCAACATTGAACCTAGTTTGGCATTGTAAATTTGGAATAATTTACCGATGAGACCCAAAGGCCGGTAGGTTTGGTCTAAACCCCCGTCTCATGTAAAATGCGCGCCTTCTTTTATTGGCGTAGACTCTGGCTGAAAAACATCATGGAAATCAATCCGTTACTCAATTCCCTCAAAGATTTAACCGACCGCACTGAAACCCTTCGGGGGTATCTTTGACTACGACCTCAAAAAAGAGCGTCTAGCCGAAGTTGAATTGGAGCTGGCAGAGCCCAGCGTTTGGGAGAAGCCTGAAATAGCTCAAGCCTTGGGTCGTGAAAGATCTGCGTTGGAAATCGTTGTTAAAACCATTGATGAGTTGGACGCTGGAATTGCCGATAGTCGCGAGCTGCTGGATATGGCGGTGGAAGAAGACGATGAATCCATGGTGTCTGATGTGCAATCCGAATTGGGACGCCTGGATAAACAATTGGGTGTGTTGGAATTTCGCCGTATGTTCTCGGGCGAAACCGATCCCAACAATGCCTACCTCGATATTCAATCGGGGTCAGGTGGAACCGAAGCCCAGGATTGGGCTGAAATGGTATTGCGCATGTATTTGCGCTGGGGCGAAGCCAAAGGTTTTAAAGTCACGCTTGAAGAAGTCTCTGCGGGTGATGTTGCCGGTATTAAAAGTGCGACCATTTATTTTGAAGGCGAATACGCGTTTGGATGGTTGCGTACTGAAACCGGCGTGCATCGTTTAGTGCGTAAATCGCCGTTTGATTCGGGCAATCGTCGTCACACCTCTTTTTGTTCTGTGTTTGTTTCTCCAGAAATTGATGACAATATCGAAATCGATATTAACCCTGCTGATTTGCGTATCGACACTTATCGTGCAAGTGGTGCCGGTGGTCAGCACGTTAACAAAACCGATTCGGCGGTACGTATTACTCACATCCCAACTAACATAGTTGTGCAGTGTCAAAACGAACGCTCACAACACGCCAACCGCGATAAAGCCTACAAAATGTTGCGTGCAAAAATGTACGAGCACGAAATGCAAAAACGCAATGCTGAAAAACAAGCCATGGAAGACAGTAAGTCCGACATTGGTTGGGGCAGCCAAATTCGTTCTTATGTGCTGGATGATTCACGTGTGAAAGATTTACGCACCGGTGTACAAACCTCCAATACCCAAGCAGTGCTTGATGGCGATTTGGATCAGTTTATTGTTGAGAGTTTGAAAGCGGGGTTGTGATTTTTTTGTGAGGAAGAGGAAAGTAATTTTTCTTATTTGATAACGGCATGTTATACCAGGCAATGAACAAAAATTTATCAACTCAGTTAGAAAGATTTAATCAGTTTTCTCTGATACGCAAAGCATTAATCGCTTCTGCAATGGGTTGGTTCATCGCTCTTTGTATTTCTGTAATCTATTGTGTTTATTATATGCGCTACGTCAATTCGGAAGATCGGGGGTTATTGGAATCTATCCTTTGGCTTTTTCAAGAATATGGCGTTTGGCTAGTCTTGACTCCCGCCTTGTTGGTTGGTTTAAGTCAATTTAGCAATAAAAAGCGAATGGGATGGTTTTGGTTTTTAGTTATATTGACTTTATTTGTCAGCATATCTTTTCGTTTGTTGCTGGATTTTTATCTGAATCCATCCGCTCAATTTATTCCCGGCTTGGTTTATTTCACGCCCGATCATATTTTTATCACCATTATTGTTCTGCTTGGTTGGGCTTTAGTGTTTCGTAAATCAGAAATCTTTATATCCAATGGTCAGGTTTATCACGCTCAATTGCCAGACGTTGATCCAACAGTAGATAAGCTTGACGCTTACAAAGGAAATCGAAAGGTTAGTATTACCATTGACTCAATCTTAATTGTCAGTGCGGCGGGAAACTATGTTGAGCTGCATTGTTTGGACAATCAATATTTGATGCGTTCGACAATGAAAGAGCTGGAAGAAAAATTAACACCCTATCAATTCATTCGAATTCACCGCTCTCATCTCGTTAACCCTGGTGCAATAAAATCGGTTGAGGCAGATGCCCTGGTCTTAACCAACGGCGAGCGCTTGGTGATCAGTCAGCGATACCGGAATAATCTTATTCGTTATCTTTAATGATTTTTATTTAATTTCAACAAGATAGCGCTTATCACTTCATCCCATAGTCCCAAAATGACTTGTCTCATCCCAAACCTGATGCGCCAAATCACAAAGCAAGGTTAGGATTCCTGCAATTCAACTAGCAGGAGTCATAAAAATGGGTTTTGTATCAATAATACTTCATTGGACGGTTGCACTGGGTGTAATTGCGCTAACTACAGTTGGTCTCTACATGACCTTGAATGAAGTTTGGCCTTTATATATTTATCATAAATCCTTTGCTGTACTTCTCTTTCCCATCATTTTGTTACGTGTGATTTGGCGATTAAAGCACGGCTGGCCAGCTCCTGTCGGTCATTATTCGTTGATTGAACAGCGTTTGGCAAAAATGACGCATTGGTTACTTTTGATTCTGATGTTGCTGATGCCAATATCGGGAATGATTTACTCTGGCGCTAGTGGACACGGTTTTGGAGTTTTCGGTTTCGAATTATTTCCGCATCAATTATCAGAAGCAGGGGAGGCTATAGCCTACAGCGAAAGCTGGAGGAATTTTGGACAAACAGCCCATCACTATTTGGGTTATCTGATGATTGCGATAATTTTTTTACATCTGTTGGGCGCATTAAAGCACCACTTAATTGATAAAGATGAAACCTTAAATCGCATGTTAGGGAGGAAAAAAACATGAATTTTTTTCGATTCATCAATTATGATTCTTTCGAGGTACGTAACCACCCCGCCTCTTCGAGGCACCCCTCCGAAGGAGGAGAATTGAATTGTGCTTCGGAGAAAATTGTTGCAATTGGCGATCACTAAATTCCCCTCCCTCGGAGGGGTGCCCGTAGGGGGGGGCGCTCTTAAAAAAACATAATTCCCCTGTCAACCTTTTCCCTCCACATCCGTTAATAACTCAATTGTTGTTTTCTTTGAGAGAGAAACCCCATGCGTAGCCTATTATCGATTCTATCCATACTTTCTTTAACTCTATGTTTATCTGCTTGTGGCGGGGGATCAGGCGGTGATTCGGGTGCGTCCAGTTCAGTTGTTTCTTCTGTTTCAAGTTTGTCCTCATCTTTGAGTTCAGTAAGCTCCAGTAGTCAATCGAGTTCCAGCCAATCTTCTAGCGATGCCTTCGCTGAGGTGCGGGCAGTTTTGCAAACGGAATATGAATCGGAGCGACTAAACGGATTAACCGGGATGACCCTGATTGTTTTTAACGATCAGGATGAAAAAATATTTGAGCAAAATTTTGGCAGTTTCAATGCAGATCAAACAGTGGCAGTTGCATCGGCCAGCAAATGGGTTTCGGGGACCGTTTTGTTGAGTTTGGTCGGTAAGAATGAAATCAGTTTTGATGATACTACTGGCGATATTTTAGGTTGGATGAAAAATTCGAATGTGAATTTAAAACAATTATTGTCTTTCACATCAGGAATGGATAACGAGCATATCTGTATTTACACCGCGCTATTTACGTTTGAAGAATGTGTTGCCTTGATTAGTACGACTGAACCATTAGGTTTGCCGGGGACTCGTTACGATTATGGCGGAACACATCTGCAAGTCGCCGGGCGTATGGCAGAAGTTGTGACGGAAAAGTCCTGGAAAACAATTTTGAATGAGGAATTATTAATTCCGTTAGGGTTGGACTTGTCGATTAATTACTACGCTCAACCTTTGGGTGCAAACGGCAGTCAAAATCCGATGATCGCAGGTGGGATGCGCATATCGATGAATCAATACGCAAAAATTTTGCAGCTGATTTACCACAAGGGACTCTGGAAAAATGGCGATCAACAGACACAATTAATTCCTGCGGATTTATTTGATGAGCAAGCCAAAATGCCTTATCCCGATGTGATGATTGGCAATCTTCCGCCCTCTGCGCCTGAAAGTATCCGTTATGGGTTATCAGCTTGGCTGGAATGCGATACACCTGCTGAGGGTTGCCAGGCGTTGTCCTCGCCCGGAGCCTTTGGATTTACGCCCTGGATAAATCGGGAAGTAGGTTATTACGCCATTCTGGGGATGGAATATGAATCTGCCCAGGGTTTCGGATTCAGGACGGAGCGGCGCATTCAGCCATTAATCGAATCTGCATTGAGTAATTAGTCGGCTTCAGGGCTGCATTCGATCAGCCCTTGTCGTTATAATGCGCACCTTTTGAAAAACCAAGACCAGTGACCATTATGACCAATGATACCCACGCGCCCCTGTCCACCCATGAAGACGACAATAAGCTGATCACCGAACGCCGTCAAAAACTGGCCGCCATTCGTGAAAAGGGCAATGCATTCCCCAATGTGTTTCGTCCGGAACACAAGAGTGTTGAACTGCAAACTCAATTTGGTGAAAAAACCAAAGAGGAATTGGAAGCACTGGATCATAAGGTCAGTGTTGCCGGTCGCATTATGGCCAAACGCGGGCCGTTTATGGTGTTGCAAGATGGTGAAGGCTCCATCCAACTTTATGCGGACAAAGCTGCGCAAGAAATTATCAAGGACAAGTGGGGTGTGTGGGACATGGGTGATATTGTCGGCGTGAAAGGTGCGCTGCACAAATCCGGCAAAGGTGATCTCTACGTTAATCTTGAAGAATTTCAATTGCTGACCAAATCACTGCGTCCATTGCCGGATAAATATCACGGCCTGGCCGATCAGGAAATTCGTTATCGTCAACGCTATGTGGATTTAATGGTAAACCCGGAAGTGCGCGACACTTTCCGTTTGCGTTCGCGTTGCATTAATTTTATTCGCAATTACATGTCGGGCTGCGGTTTTATGGAGGTTGAAACGCCAATGCTGCATGTGATTCCTGGCGGCGCTTCTGCAAAACCTTTCATCACTCATCACAATGCCTTGGATATGGATATGTTTTTGCGCATTGCACCGGAATTATATTTGAAGCGTTTGGTTGTCGGTGGATTCGAACGTGTGTTTGAAATTAACCGTAACTTCCGTAACGAAGGCGTTTCAACTCGTCACAATCCTGAATTCACTATGATGGAATTTTATCAAGCTTATGCGGATTACAAAGACTTGATGGATTTGACGGAAGATATGCTGCGCAAATTGTGTATTGAAGTGACAGGCAGCAGCATTCTGAAATATCAAACCAGCGAATACGATTTTGGTAAACCCTTTGCTCGTTTGACCATGTTTGATTCTGTGCTGCATTACAATTCGCAAATTACTGCAGAACAACTCAGCAGTGTCGAAGGTGCAACCAAAGCGGCAGAAGCGTTAGGATTGAAGATTAAACCAGGCACTGCACTCGGAAAAATTCAAACCGAAATTTTCGAGGAAACAGTTGAGCACAAATTGGATCAGCCAACCTTTATCACTGAATACCCAATCGAAATATCACCATTGGCGCGTCGTAATGATGAAAACCCTGCGGTCACTGATCGCTTTGAATTTTTTATCGGCGGACGTGAATTGGCGAACGGTTTCTCTGAATTAAACGACGCCGAAGATCAAGCCGAACGCTTTATGCAACAAGTACGCGAAAAAGATGCCGGCGACGATGAAGCCATGCACTACGATGCGGATTTTGTGCGCGCACTGGAATACGGTTTGCCGCCAACAGCAGGCGAGGGTATTGGTATTGATCGTTTGATTATGTTGTTTGCCAACGCGCCGTCAATTCGTGATGTGTTGTTGTTTCCGCATATGAGGCCTGAGTAAAACCTTTAAAAGCCTTACCCCTTTGCAGGGGGAGGGAATTTGGCTCCTCCCTTTGAAAAAGGGAGGCGGGGGAGGGATTTAAAATGGTCAAATTTTCTGAGATTTTAAATCCCCCCTAGCCCCCCTTTTTCAAAGTGGGGAACTGTCCCTCCCCCTGCCAAGGGGGAGGTTAGGTGGGGGTAAGGCTTTTGAATAATAAAAAAACGGATATAAATCATGATCAATAAAATTCGCCTCGCTATTCGCAATGATCTGGAAGCCTCTGCCGAAACCCGACAATTTGGTTCCGGTTGGATCAGCGGCTTTCTCGCATTGGTAACATCAATTGCAGGATTATTGTTGTTACTTAGTCAACGATTTCCACAATGGTTTTCGATGAAGGAATTGGCTGTGGTGCATAACCAGGCAATTTTTTCTCTAGTCATTCAATCGATTTTAGTAATTGCTTTTTTATTGGCGATTATCAATCTGGTTTTGCGTCGCAATAAAATTTTAGGTTTCAGTGCAATTACTTTGGTGTTTGTATCCTTGCTTGTTGGGCAATTAATTGATCCGCAAGAACAGCATATTGCAAATGCTTATGCATTGGGCTTGGATTGGTTTGTGTTGAATCTGTTGCTGACGGGTTTATTGTTTATTCCGCTGGAAAAATTATTTGGTCGTTTAACCGATCAGCCTTTATTTAGAACCGAATGGCGAGAAGATTTATTTTATTTTTTATTTAGCAGTGTATTAGTACAAATTATTAGTTTCTTATCTTTATCTCCATCGATGTTTATATTGGAAACTACCGGTTCATGGAGCAGTTTTCGTCAGATGGTTGCAGGGCAACCTCTGGTATTGCAAGTGTTGGAAATCATGTTGCTCACAGATTTTGTACAATATTGGTTTCATCGTTTGTTTCATGAAGTTCCCTTTTTATGGCGCTTTCATGCGGTACATCATTCTGCACAAAAAATGGATTGGCTTGCAGGTTCACGTATGCATATAGTTGAAATTGTCGGTTTGCGTGGTTTGACGATTATTCCTATGTTTGTTTTAGGGTTTAATCAGCAAGCACTTAGCATTTACATTTTACTGGTCTACTTAAATGCAACTTTTGTTCACGCCAATGTGCGTTTCAATGTTGAATGGTTAAAACCTTTTATCGTAACGCCACGTTTTCATCACTGGCACCACGGCATTGAAAAAGAAGCCATCAATGTAAATTATTCAATTCACTTTCCCTGGTTGGATAAATTATTCGGCACCTACTACATGCCCCCTCACCAATGGCCAAAAGGCTACGGTATTGGCGGTCATCCGGTACCCAATGGATATTGGAAACAGTTTTTGTATCCGTTCCAAAAGAAGAAAAAGAAGGCTGGTCATTAATAAAAAAGCGCCAAAAGGCGCTTTTTTATTGTCGGCATTACTTAAATATTTTTTGCCACTTCAACTCAGTCCCGGATCGCCACAACCACTCCACAGGTCCGTAATTAAAATGCTGTAGCCACCAGCGACAAAAGAAAACTTGCGAGCCAAAAATTGCGATGGCGATTAAGGCATTTTCAGCAGGGGAGGTAAGTGGGAAAACTCCCAAACCGACATTAAAGAAAATGAACACGCCTATCAGCGACTGCATTAAATAAGTCGTGAGCGCCATTTTGCCTGCAGGAGCGAGCTGGGATAAAAAATTAAACCAGCGGGGTCTTAACATCAAAAGCGCAAAACCACTGATATAAATGAAGGTTAAACAGGCATTCAAACTGTCGAACCATAAACCGGAAAGCCATGCTAGGAAATGATTATCCTCTACAGGTATTTTGCTGATAAACACAGCCGCCGCTAGCAACAAGCCGATAATAAATACAATCAATAAAATCCAGGCAGATTTTTTACAAAGGGTTTTTAGTTGAGTTTTGTGCTCTTCAATTTTCTCGAACCATTGCCAGCGACCCACCAACATGCCGAGAATAAAAAATCCCAGCGTGATCCAGAGTCTTCCAGAATTAATTTGATATGCCAGTTTCACATACGCAGCTTGTGCGTTGTGTTGTACCATTTCGATAAAATTGGCTTGTGAAACAGTAAACAACATGGCTTCCGCATCCTGCTTCATTCTGGAATCCATCAATGGGTAGTGCTGAAATCCAAAAATACTGATTAATTCAACCAGTTTGCTTGGAATATTCAGAATTAAAGTAAAGCCGATTATGAGTAATGCCTTGTCACTTAGGTGGCGAAAAAACAATAAGAGAAATCCCAGTGGGACATAAATGGATAAAATATCTGCTCGCCAAAAACAATGATGCAGAATCGCGATCATGCCCAGAATGCACAAACGCCAGGCAAAACGCGCTGCAAAATTGGGGTAGCGTTTCGCCAGAGCTTGCATTTGGATATAAAAACTCAAGCCAAATAAAAACGAAAAAATCGCAAAAAATTTGGCGTTAACCAGCAGCATATAAATAGTAAAGGTCAGCCCGCTCGTCACATTCTGGTACATAGTGTAATAAACTTCAGGCAGCGGCCCGCCGACAAACCACATAATCATATGTGCGAAGAAAATGCCGAAAAGTGCAAAGCCTCTCAGCGCATCAATGGTTAAAATTCGGGGGGCGGTTTGGGTTAATGCCATAAGGGAATCCTTAAACGTTATTTTTGTTTTAGACTGATATTGTTCTATATTGGATTCAATCGATAAAAATATCCATTAAACGGGAATGATCGAATGTTGGAATTAACTGAATATACAAAATTTTTTATTGGTCTTTTTGCAATCGTTGATCCGCTGGGAGCTGTCCCGGTATTTCTGACCTTGACTGCAAGGCAAACACTTATTCAAAGACGAAAAACGGCCAGATTGACTACGATTTCTGTTTTTGTCGCTTTGATGGTTGCTTTGTTATTAGGTGAGTGGATTTTATGGGCTTTGGGCATCAGTATTGATGCATTTCGTTGCGCGGGTGGATTGGTATTGATGATTATCGGGATTGGGATGTTGCAGTCAAAAGGGCATTCGTTAGCGGATGCAGACGAAGATGAAACAGTGGCATTGGTTCCGTTAACCATGCCTTTGCTGGCTGGTCCCGGTGCAATGAGTGCGGTGATTGTCTATGCGCATAAATCCACGGGTGTAATGCACTATGGATTAATCATGTTTTGCATTCTGGTGGTTTGTTTTTTACTGTGGATGTGCTTCAAGTTGTTGCCCTGGTTTGGTCAACATTTAAGTCAGCGCAGTGTGGTTATGTCTACGCGGGTAATGGGGCTATTGTTAGTGGCAATTGCTGTCGAATTTATCGCTGCTGGCATAAAAGGGCTGTTTCCGTTTATCACTACTTGAGAAGTATTTACATATAGAAAATTAATTCCTCTTTGTTTCGAATTGTGATTTATTTATTTCAAATCGGAATGATGAGAACAATGTCAAGGTTTGGTTGAGTCTTATTCATTATCATTCGGGCTCGGGGGTGATGTCGCTAATCGCTCTGTATTCCGACTTTTTGATAACAGGACTCATCATGAACACTATCAAAACGCTTGCACATTTCTTTCAACTGGGTCTGTTGATAATTCTACTGGGTGCATGTGGCAGTGAAGCTCCCCAGTTCGATGAGTCTTCTGGTTCCAGTGTTAGTGGTAACCTTCCGTCTTCATCCCCCTTTGCGTCATCTTCATCCCTGAATTCTGTCACGCACTCAAGCATTGATAATCAAACCAGCGAGCCTTTGGCTGCTGATATTTATGCTTCCCAGTGTGCTTCCTGTCATGGAGCCAAAGGGCAGGGTGGCAATGGCGGTAGTAATCTCAAATCCTGTAAGACTTGTGGTAGTTACGATTTGTTGGTTGCGGAAATAGATTCCACCATGCCGCTTGGATCACCGCAATCTTGTGATTTGGGGTGTAGTCAAAAACTGGCTGCCTATATTCGCAGTGAATTTGTGGGGGCTAATGATTCTTCAAGTTCGAGAGCAGTATCTTCCAGCTCCTCAAGCTCCTCAAGCTCCTCAAGCTCTTCGAGTTCACAGGTTGTAGTAGTGCCGGTATCTTCCTCCAAGGCCTCATCATCTGTAACAGTTGTGGTTTCATCTTCGAAATCTTCCAGCGTCAGTTCATCAAAAAGTTCATCCAGTAACAGTTCATCAAAAAGTAGCAGCCTGGTTTCATCGTCCTCTGTTTCGGTTTCTTCGAGTTCATCCAATTATCAGGGTGATGCGGCCAGAGGAAAAATACTTTATGAATCGGCAGAGCAAAACTGCGTGGCTTGCCATAAGGCTGATGGAAGTGGGGTCATTTCTGCTTATAAAATTGATGCGAGCAAAACCACCTACAAACATTCCAGCGCAACAGCTTCGCAAGATCTCGCAAGTTATATTGTTGACTGGATGCCAGCTAGTAATCCTTCAGTCTGTGTAGGTCAATGTGCACATGACATCGCGGCTTATATCAAGACATGGGTTGCAAGCTCATCTTTGTCGTCGTCATCAAGTTCCGAATCAAGCTCGGTTTCTTCATCCAAATCATCAAGCTCAATGAGCGTATCGATTTCTTCGTCCAAATCATCGAGCTTTAGTTCCAGCTCCAGCTCAATGAGCGTATCAAAATCCAGCTCTTCCGTGAGCTCCAGTGTTTCAGCGGCTATAATTTTTCAGGAAAACTTTGAGTCAACAGCGGTTAATGCCCAGCCTGCAAACTGGAATAATTTGATCGCGTACAACTACAACACGACCAATTCAATTTCCAACGCTAACTATGCATTGGTAGATGACGGCAAATCCTATAACGGCTCTAAATCCATTCACTTCAAAGGAAATTTTGCTCAAATACTCAGAGCCTTGCCTTCTGGAACACAACGTATTCACATGCGTGCCTGGGTGAATACTGATCGTCAGTTTGGCAATATTCCTGGTGATGATTCTACGTCAAACCACTCCCATATCATGGGTATCAAAGCCACAACTGATGCCAACAACGAAATACGGGTCGGTGAGATCAAAGGTGTATTGGGAACTAATCAGGTTCCGACTGACAATATTTCACCCAAAAGCGACAAGTGGCGAAAAGGCCCGCAAATCAATGCCAATGCTTGGACTTGTGTTGAAGTTGCCATGTATGGCGATACTGCTTATGACGAACTTTATATGTGGGTAGATGGTACTTTGGTGCATTCGATAACCTCGGGTTCCGATTGGCAAAATGGAGAGCTTTCCAAAGATTGGTTGAGCGATAAGTTTAATTATGTCGAGTTTGGATTCCAGAGTTTTACTGGCTCGCAAACTGCTAACGTATGGATGGACGATATAGTGGTATCGACAGCTGCTATAGGGTGTGGATCTGTTTCCAGTTCCAGCTCGGTTTCCAGTTCGAGTAGCTTGAGTTCAAGTTCAAAAAGCTCATCCAGTTCAGTGAGTTCCAGCACAAGTCGTTCATCAACATCATCCAGTAGCTCAAGTTCCACTTCAGGTGTTCTGGTGGGTAACGCCACCAATGGTCAATCACTCTGGACTTCACGCGGCTGTGTAGGTTGTCATGGTGTGGATGGCGAGAAAAATGCTTCCGGTACCCCGGCATTAAATCCTCTCAACGCCAATCGTCTGGCTTATCGTCACAGCCAGGATACACAGGATCGTTCACTGAGAGACTTTATCGCTATGTGGATGCCACAAGGCGGTGAAGGCAGCTGTACCGGCCAATGTGCGGCAGATCTGGAAGCTTACATCTGGACATGGCGCAAACCGTCTGATGGTGTGCCTGATAATCCATCTACTGCCTTCTCTTGCCCGACTACCGGCCCAACCTATGGTCAACGAGTGTTGCGTTTGCTGACCAAAAATGAGTACCAGAACTCTGTCAGGGATCTGGTTAACTACCAACAGGATCTGTTGTCTTTGTTGCCGGATGATTTCGTGTCGGGTTCTTTTGTGAACAACAATACCTTGTTTGTTGATAAGACGCGTTACACCAGTTATCTGGCCAATGCCGAACGTATTGCCACTGACGTAGCCACCCGCTGGAATGCGGTTCTGAACTGTACACCGTCAACCAGCTGTGCGAGCACCCTGGTGAATACTCTGGGACCACGCATCTTCCGCCGTCCTCTGACGACTGAAGAACAAACGGCTTATCTGGCAGTTGCCAACGGCACCACCGGTGGTCGTACTGTAGCGGATGGTATGCAGGTTGCCCTGACGGCCATGTTGTCATCACCCCAGTTCCTCTACCGTTCAGAGTTGGGTGAATTGTCCAGTGGCAGCGTCTACAAACTGACTGCTTATGAACTGGCGACTTACATGAGTTATACCTTCACCGGTTCAACACCCAGTACGACCCTCATGTCAGCAGCAGCCAATGGTTCATTGGACACAGTTGCCGGTATCCGCTCACAAGCATCCAGCTTGTTGTCCAGCGCCAATACCAGCCTGTTGATGGGTGACTTTATTAACCGCTGGTTGAATACAGAGCAAATTCAAACTCTGAATAAACCCGCTGTCAGTAACTTCTCTACCCTGGGCACGGCCATGAAGAACGAGTTGAGTAAAAACTTCTCCTACGCCATGTTGACCAGTTCAACCACCTTCAATGATATTTACAACCCAAGCTACACCCACATCAACTCCAGTCTGGCTGCGCACTACGGCATGACCATGAGTGGCTCTACCGATGCGGATGGTTTTGCACGGGTTAACACCAGCGAGCGTGGCGGTATTCTGGTATCCGGTGCATTCCTGTCACGTTATGCATCAACCACCGATGCCAACATGATTACCCGTGCTGTGGCGGTTCGTCGTCGTATGATGTGTCAGGACATTCCTGAACCACCATCAGGCGTGAGTCTGGACAGAGAAGCATTGGCTCAACGCGATGCGGCTTTCTACAACGATCCCAAAACCACCCAACGTATGATCTTCGACCGTATCACGTCAGGCACCACCTGCTCCAACTGTCACGGCGAAATCATCAACCCATTGGGCGGCAGCATGGAAAACTTCGACACTGCAGGCCGTGTCCGTTCTGTGGACTTGAAAGGCAACGCGATTGTGGCAACCGGCACTTTCTTCTCGCCCTACCCACAACTGCAATTCATGAACGATCCTGACCGTGTGATCTACTCACCGGCGATCACCATGAACGGTGCCAAAGATCTTGCCCGTACCATCACCGAGCACTCATTGCTGGCAAGTCAGGCGCAAACCTGTTTGGCCACCCAGTTCATGAGCTACAGCTCCGGTATCCATCACATCTTCCTGATCGATTCGACTCGTGATGTCGGCTCAAAACGCATCAGTAAAAACGAAGAGAATGCCTATCGTTGTGATATCGCCAACCTGAAAAATGTGTTGGTCAGCAATGGTCCACGTGCAATGCTTCAAGAAATTCCAGCATTGAATTCAGTTATTTATCGACAGGTGTGGGCGCGCTAATGCGCGTCTACTCACTCACTGTTAACGAATTGGAGTTTATAAAATGAGATATAAAAACTGCTTCGATAAAGAACGAAGAGATTTTCTGAAAGTGGTCAAACATGCCGGTATTTCTGCCGGCCTGTTACAGGCTTCCAGCCTGCTCGCCGGTGTCATGATGAGCCGTGTGACCGAGGCTCAATCCGGCACGCCGACTAAACATTGCCTGATATTTTCAGGTGGTGGTTGTCATCCTGAATATTGGTTCCCCACAGGTAATACTTTGCCTGTCCAGTCGTCTTCATTGCAAAATCATTACAGCAAGCTGGTGATGCTCAGGAACGCGACCCTGAGTCCCGGTGCCGGTCACGGCGGTATGTTTGCCAAGTTTGATAATGCCAGTTGGGGTAGAGACAGTTTCGATGTGAATATGGGGCGCACTATTGGTGCCAATTACCCGGTTAAATATTTGAATGTGGCAAACGTTCCTATTTCGAATTTGAGTCGTGAAGGTTCTCGCGAGGTTCCCGCAATTTCCAGCCCTCAGGCGGCTTTGGATATATTGTTCAGCGGGGGTACGACGACGACAACAGGTACAGCTCCGCGAAAATCAATAGTTGACTTGCATTACCCGGCCATCAACAGTTTGAGAAATAAACTGGGTCAACACGAAAAAGAAAAGCTCGATAGCCACTACTCTGCTATTCAGGAAATTGAATCCGCCATTGGTTCTGGCAGCACCGGGGGTGGTAATACATCCTGTCCAAAACCATCGAATACATCGGTAACCGGTTTTGATGCACTGGCAAAATTGCATTCAGATATTATTGTGCTTGCATTAAGTTGTAATTTGACAGCATCTGTCTCGATTGCTTTTGGTGATGATGGTCATAATTATATCTTTGATAAATTGGGTGGTCGTGCATCGCATTCTTCTCACCACTTTAACCAGGCTCAGTACACCGAAGACATTTCTTATATGCAGGGATTGACCAAATACCTGCTTGATAAGTTAAATACAGCAGGTTTGTTCAGTTCTACAATCGTGACTCAAATGTCGGATATGGGTGACGCCAACTCGCACGGCAATAGTGATGTGCCCATGTTGGTTGTTGGTGCGGGTATAACAGGTAATCGTGTACTTGATATAGGTGGTAAAACACAAGTGGAAATTTACCAGACTCTTGGTCAAAAATTCCGCGCTGATCAAAGTCCAGGTGGGGCTGCCTATCGTAATTGGGGAGTTTCTACCATTTCCGGGTTGTGATTTATTCTTGTTTTGCGTTGCAGATAATATCGATTATTTTTTACAGGAAGCATCATGAAATACACAAGTCTTTTTTCGTTGTTAATTGCATTCTCTTTTAATGCTTTTGCCATAGACATTAATGACAAAGCACCGGAATTCAAACTGGATGCAATCAAAAATGCGAGTCAGAAAATTGCTCTTTCGCAGTTTCAGGGCAAAGTCGTGTACGTAGATTTTTGGGCGTCCTGGTGCGGGCCGTGCAAACGCTCATTCCCCAAACTTGAAGCATTGAGAACCAAGTACAAAGACAAGGGGTTTGAGGTGGTTGCAATCAACATGGACGAAAATATTGATGATGCACATGATTTCTTAAAGCAATTTTCTGTCAGTTTCCCTATAGTTCGTGATGCCAGTGGTGCAGTTGCCGAGCAATACCAGGTGAAGGGTATGCCCAGCGGTTACGTTATTGATCAAAGCGGCAGAGTCAATTACATTGCCGAAGGTTTTGATAATGATGACGAAAAAGCCATTGAAGAAATGGTTGATGCCTTAATTGGATCCTGATAATGAAATTAATTTACAGATTGGCTTTCCTGATTTGTGTGCTGAATTTAGTGGCTTGTTCCCAGGTCAAATCCTGGGAACGTGGTAATTTAGCTCGCCCTGAAATGGCTTTCTCAAATGACCCGCTGGCTGAGAAAATTCAGGATCATATTTTCTTCAGTAAAGAAGGGTCATCTTCCGCTACTGCCGGAGCAGGCGGTGGTTGTGGTTGTAATTGAGAGAAATCATGACTAAAGATAATCAACATACCAAACTCATAGCGCTTACTGCCGCTGCGCTTATGCTGCAGGGCGTCAGTAAAAAAGTCGAAGCCAGCAATATGGATCCAAAAACGACTTTTGATTACAAATACACGCAGTACACAGAAGGCGCTATACCTGCTGAGAAGGTCATCATCGGTGAGCTTGAGCGTTACAGTATTGATGTTCACCAATTTAAATTTAAAACTCCCATCTCTGAAGATACCGAAATTTCGATTTCAGGCGTTCAGGAGTCTTTGAGTGGTGCATCACCCTGGTACATATTGCCTGATGCAAATGGCAATCCGTTACAAGTAATGAGTGGTGCAACGATTGACGAAAGTCGAACGGAAATTAATGGTGATTTTCGCAGTTACAATTCAAGTTCGGAGTCAACACTGTCGTTAGGTTATTCAACAGAAAATGATTATCAATCGTTTGGATTTGGTTATTCCGGTGATTTTCATTTCAATCAAAAATTGACGACTTTGAGTTTAGGTGTCAACACTGCCAAGGATTACGTGGATGCATCTGATCAAGAAGAGTATCCATCGCGCCCTTCAGAAGAAACTAAAAATCGCTTGGGTGTTTTTATCGGTTTCTCGCACGTTTTCAGCAAAAATACTTTAGTGGGATTAACACTGGGTTACACGGGGTTGGATGGTTTTTTATCAGATCCATACAAATTGGCTTTTGTTGAAGGAGAGATACTGCAAGACTCCCGACCTGATAAACATAATCAAAATACTGTGACTTTGATGATTCGGGAGTTTTTCCCGTCTATGAACGCAGCATTGCATTTTGATTATCGAAATTTCAGCAGTGATTGGGATATGACGTCCGATACATTCGAAATGTCCTGGTATCAAAATATTGGCAAGAATTGGCAATTAATTCCTTCTGCTCGATATTATGAGCAAACCCAAGCCAAGTTTTATGCTCCTTACTATTATCAAGCCCGAAATGATGGTTATTATTCCTCTGATTATCGCTTGTCAGAATTTTCAGCTACCAGTGGAGAAATAAAACTATCCAGGAAGTTTGAAAAATTACATATGAATATTGCCTATTCATACTACGAAGCGACTGGGGATAATCCTGGCTTAATTACCTACGAATTATATTCCCTTGGATTGGGTTATAAATTCTAGAGTTCTGACTTTAATTCTCAGGGGCAAGAGTGAAATTACATTCGATTAATTTCAAAGCCATGGGAAGTCCTTGTGAACTGCAGCTTTATTTGGAAGACAATAAAGCCAGTTCAATCGGGCAGCAAATCCGCGAACTTATCAATCACTACGAAACAAAATATTCCCGTTACCAATCTTCCAGTGTCACTTCGCGAATTAATTTATCTGCCGGCATGGAAACCGTAGAACTTGATGAAGAAACAGCAAAATTAATTGATTACGCTGCAGTTCTACATCAACAAAGCGACGGATTATTTGATATTACCTCTGGCATTCTTCGCAAAGTCTGGAATTTCAAATCAAACGCTTTACCAACGCAACAAGAAATCGAACAACTTTTACCGAAAATAGGATGGGAAAAAGTAGAATGGAATTCGCCGTTTATTCGTTTACCACATGCAGGCATGGAAATTGATTTTGGTGGTTACGTCAAAGAATACACTGCAGATGTTGTTGCTGATTTTTGTTTGCAGAATGGTGTTAATCACGGCTTGATAAATTTAGGTGGTGATATTCATGTTTTGGGGCCGCATCCAAATGGTTCGCCCTGGCGAGTTGGTATTCAACACCCCAGGCAAATAAAAAAAGCCATTGCCAGTATCGATATTTCACAAGGTGCTATAGCGACCAGTGGTGATTACGAGCGTTTCATGATGATTGACGGCGTTCGTTATTCACATTTGCTCAACCCTTTCACAGGTCACACTATTCAACCTCAATTTGCATCTGTCAGTATCGTTGCGGCGCGATGTTTAATTGCAGGTTCATTTTCAACTATTGCACTCTTGAAAAGTGTAGAAGATCCTGCATGGCTTGGTGCTATTGGTTTGCCACATTTAATTGTCGATCAACAAATGAATTTATCCGGTTTTGGCTACGAAAAATAATGGTTTTATTTCTCTCCCTGATTTTGACGGAAATTAAAGAGACTATTTTTGATATCCCTGAAAAGGTTTCGTGATCCTGCAGCATCTTGTTTAGGATCATCGAAACGTGATGACACTTCCCTTACTACGCGCATCCCAAGATTGTTTTTGGCTAGATTGCTGGCAACTTTGGTTTGTGCAAAAGAAGTAATATTTTCCACTTTGCTGCTATAAGAACCTCCACGCACAATGCGTTTTACACAAGGTGATAAAAATTCTGAATGATGGTCAGTATCAGCACAATCTGCTGTCCATTCAGCGACATTGCCTGATGTATTGTGTAAACCGAAATCATTTGGCGGAAATGATCCAACTAATTGTGTTTTGTTGGAACTAAAAAATTTCCACCATGCAGTACAACCTGCACGACAGTTAGCGCGGTTGTGAGCGTCATCAGGATTATTCCCCCACCAGTAATCACTGGTGGTATTTCCACGAGCTGCATATTCCCATTCAGCTGCACTGGGTAAACGATAGATTTTACCTGTGGTTTTACTTAACCAGTGGGTATACGCCAGTGCATCATCCCAACTGATGTTAATGACCGGTTTGTCCCCGCGACCCCATCCATTGTCATCCGGTAACCTACGATTGGTTTCAGTTGCGAAAAAATCGTATTCATTAAATGTTATTTCATAACGACTGATATAAAAATTCCTGTTAATTGAAACTTGTCTGGCAGTTTGTGTATCACCCATTAAAAATGTTCCTTTTTTGATGAGCACCATATCGGGCAATATCAAAATGTTATTGCCGTTTTGATCTGCCAGTTTTATTTCGAAAAACGAAGTGTTTTGATTCAAGCGAATCCATTGGGTTTTGGTAAGGTATCCGGGAGAACTGATTTCAACATGGTAAGCACCTGCAGGTAATTGCATGCCGGGTTGATAATTTCTATTTAGATCCAGAAATCGAATATAGGCAGTTTCAGGTTCTGTCATGATGTTAAGTGGTAACAATTCTTCAGATTCCGTTTGATCCGCTGAAATTTTTAGCCATTTATCGGTAATCGATTCCTGTTTTTGTGATGGATATAATCGCAGTGCTGTAATAACAAAAACAACCAGTAAGATTGCATAAATAAAAAATCGCTTGTTGAATTCTGGCTTTGCTTTTACGTCTTCAGAGTCATAAATTCGGGTTGCAATGTTGGTGTTTTTGTTAAAATCATCCTGCGATAAAAATTTTTGGTAGATAAATTTTTTAGCAAGGTTGGCAATCAACCTGTAACCCTGCATAAATAACTGTCGGGTATTTTGTTGTTCCGGTGCTTGATATTTTCCAGCAATATGATTGTCAGTAAAATAGTTGAGTGCATTGATCAATTCATTGGTTGTTTGATAACGATTGTCAGGTTTTTTAGCGATTAACTTATCCAAAATCGGTTGCAAAAAAGCAATATCTGCAGGTAATGATGCAGGTTGCTCATGAATATGCTTGATGCCCAGAGTAATGGCACTATCGCTTTCAAACAGTTTATTACCTGTCAGCATTTCGTAGAACACAACTCCGAGACTGTATAAATCCGAGCGGGCATCTGTTGGTTCACCGCGTGCCTGTTCGGGACTCATATAATAAGGGGTGCCGATCACTGATCCTGCCTGTGTCATTTTGTGATCAGATTTAATGGCGCGTGCAATTCCGAAATCGGTTAGAACAGCCGAGTTATAGTTGCGAAATAAAATATTGTCCGGTTTGATATCGCGATGCACATAACCTTTGCTATGTGCATGCCCCAATGCTGCTGCAATCTGCAAGGTGATTTGTATTGCCTGTTCGATTTTTATTCCTTGTTTTATTTTATCTTCCAATGAGCCGTTAGGCATAAATTCCATGGAAATATAATTTAAACCTTGATGACGGCCTATATCATAAATTGGAATGATATGAGGATGGGACAGTTGACCTATGATGTTGGCTTCGCGCTGGAATCGCTGATGAAATTCCGGATCTTTATCCAGGGCAGGGTTCATAATTTTCAGTGCGACTTTGCGCCCCACACTGTTTTGCGTTGCTACAAAAACACTGGACATACCGCCGGTATTGATTTTGTGGATTATGCTGTAGCCGGGGATTTGCATAAATATGATTAACGATATAAAAGCCGGGTGAGGGTGAATCAAGCCGCGCTATTCTATCCAATCGACGATAAAAATGAAGAAGAATATTAATTCTGTTTTTGTGTGGCAGCTTTAATTTTTTTCAAAACCTCGTCTACATCTTTATCCTGTGTTTCAGCAAGTACACTGCGTGCAACAGTATTGGTAATTTTAAGATGACGAATAAAGCGACGGCAGTGCGAACACATCATCAAGTGCATACGAATTTTCCAGTTGAGTCTGGTGTCAGTATTACCATCAATATATTCGCTGGCAAGAGTGGCGACTTGTTTGCAACTTAACATGAGCCCGTCTCCTGATAATGATCGATCATTTGCATCAGTTGTAGTCTGGCTCTGTGTAGCAGAACCCTGGCATTGGCCGAACTGATATTTAATATTTCACAGATTTCTTCAAAAGCGATTTGTTCTATTTCACGTAACAGAAAAACGGTCTTTTGCAGATCCGGTAATTTGGCCAGTGTTTTGTGAATGCATTGTTTAAGCTGTTGCTCTTCCAATAATTCATCAGGGGATTCTATTCTCCATTTTCCGATACCGCCTTTCCAATGACCATTGTCCTGAAATCTCGAATCATCCAGATAACTTCCCGGTATTTCTCCGTCTAATTGTTCGAGCGAAGTTTTCCGGGATTCCTTGCGCAGTTTGGTTGTTGCAAGATTGCTGACAATTCGAAACAACCAGGTTTTCAGTGAGCAGCGGCGTTCAAAACCGGCAATATTAGCGTACACAGAAATCCAGGCTTCCTGCACCACATCTTCAGCGAGCAGATCGCCGACAATGGATCTCGCCAGATACAACATGGTGGCGTGATATTGACGAATTAATTGCGCGAAAGCAGCATCATTGCCTTTCATTAATTCGTTGATCCAATCAGCTTCATTGTTAAATTGCATAATGATTGATAAGTTGTTTTTCTTTAAAAAATTGTTTTCGTAAAAATATTATCCAATAGTCAAGACTAAACCATTTCCCTGATCCCAATGCCATTAGCCCTAACAACATCAGCAAATAAGTGACCGCGAATTCGATGCCATTATTTAAAATGACAAATTTTCCCGAACTGGTTAACCATTCGTAATGCCCGTGTTCCTGCAGTAATTCACGTGCTTTCTGCAGTTTATCAGCCGACTCCATTACTTGTTGGTTTGCAAAAGGTGCAGCTGGATCTGCAATTGCTTGCCAACCATTATCTATGTGCACACTGAAAATAGCGACCAGCATGGTAAATATCAATGGAATACATATCCAGCGAGTCAGTAGTCCCAGTGCCAGCAAAACAGAGCCGGCTATTTCAGTTGTCGTCGCCAAAAAAGCCATCAACCAGGGGAAAGGTAAACCCAGTCCCCAATCAGTATTGCCGAACCATTCAACCGTATCCTGGAAATGATTTAATTTATGTGTTCCTGCCATCCAGAATATGGGCACCAGATAAAGTCTCAATCCCAAGGATGCTATCGGACTTATGATTCTGGATATTAATCCATCCAGTTGTGTCAGTTTGGTAATGGTTTGCATAGTCACTCCGCTCTTCAATGATTGTTTTCTGTCTGATAGACGATTGAATAACGGAGTTGTTACAAAATTTTTCAGGGTGTGGCAACGGCATCCATTCCTTCATCAATTTTTTGCTGGATTTGTTCAGTGCCGGATGATTCGAGTTGATCGAGGGTTTTTTCAGGCAATTGTTCAAGATTTTTCAGATTTTCTATTTGATCTTTCACATTATCCAATTCCTTTTTTTTCTCAACTGCTTTGTCATAAGCCGTTTGTAATTCTTTGGGTAGCACAGGTGTGATGCTTTGTTTGGTTTTATCGACTTGTTCAGAGATGATTTCCGGATTGCCGTCGGTAATTAACATCACGGCCATCTGGTTGGTGTCGGCATTCCATACCATTGCAGCCTTGTCAGTAATTTCCTGAAATTGTGGGGGTGCATAACGTGAAGTAATATAAAAAAGCGCGCCTTCCTGTTGGATTTCTTGTGCAGTCCGGAGCAGTTTCATGGTAGGTTCGTACTTGCTTCCCAATAATTTTGTCATACGATTTTTGATCATTGGGGTTTCAAACAGGTTCACTTCATTTGGATCCAGGCCAACCAGTGGTTTGAGAAAAGCCCACATTAATTTGCTTTGGGCTTTATTGCCGATCAGCAAGGACGAAACACAAGCCGTCAGGCTGATGCAGATCAAGGACATAGCCAGAAATTTGGTAAAGCGCATAGGTGTCTCCAAAAAATTACCTGCTTTATTCTCGCATATCGGCTGGGAAAATAGCATAATTCGCCTCCTTGAACCGGAGACAACTTATGTCAATAACCTTATTTGAGACACTGGCAATTTACCTCTGTGTTGGTGCTTTGATTATTTTTATGTTTTTTATCATAGGCGACCTGGCAAAAAAATCCAAAGCAGGGAAGTTTGGAACTTTTGTGCTTTATGGTGTATTGGGATTGGCAGTAATGGTCTTTGTTATTAAAGAAATTGCAGTACACGTGCTTGGATAAGATAATGAAGCTTCAATTTTTTATTCCCCAAAGTAAAGTTCAAAAAGATCGCGTAATTATGCGTGAAACCGATGCGCGTGTGGCCAAATACAGTCGGCGCGGATTAATTCTTAATTTTATTGTTTTTATTCTGTGCCTCGCTTTTGGAAATTTTGAAGAAAAAGAACACAACACTGCAATCGTTCTGGTAACCGGTTTGTTAGTTGTGACATTGTGGCGAGCCTATTTTTTATTTCGATTCGATACTCTTTATGCTCGCGCACCGGCGCGATGGCGCAATCTGTATTTTTTTGCATCCTGCATAGGTGCGGCCTGGTGGAGTGTTATTCTGGTGACATTAACCTGGCATCTGGGCATGGAAAATGAAACCCTGGTGATGTGGTTATATTCAGTTGTTTTTTATTCTTCAGTGGCCAACGTGTTTGCCCCTTACCGTCATTTTTTATTTTTGTATCTTGCCATAGGGCAAATTCCTGCGGCTATTACCGCGTTTTTGTTAGGGCATTTGGACGGTGTGCTTTACGGTTGCATCATGTTGATGTTTTTTTACATGTTAACCCATCAAGGCAAAGTGACCTGTAATACCTATTGGGAAAGATTGGAAGCGAACCTGGCGCTGCGTGAACGTGCACAAGGTTTGGAAAAAGAGCACGCATCCTCTTTAGCGCAAATGGAATTGAAAAATGAATTTCTTGTGAATTTGGGCCAGGAGTTTCGCTCTTCAATCAGCGATGTATTAAAGCCTCTGTCGTTGGTGGATGAATCACAATTATCCGAACATCATAGTGAATTGCTGACAATGGCAACCAAAGCAGCAGGCAGACAGATTGATTTGGTTAATAACGTCGTTGATTTTTCGAAAATTACCACTCGATCATTGTTACTGGATCAAGTCGAATTTGATTTGCGTCGTGTGCTTGAAAAGTTTGTTCAAGATTTTTCACTTGATGCGCATCAGCAAGGTGTTGAATTGTTTTATATGTTCGATCCACATATGCCAGCTCGGACAAAAGGTGACGTGTCAAGGTTAAACCAAATTTTAAGTACTTTGATGAACTACGCATTAAAAGTACCCAGTATCGAACAGATTTTTATTGAAGCAAAATTTCAACAGGAACAGGATGACTTGGGTGATTTGCAAATTGTGATCAGTAATAACATAGCCGGAAGCTCATTGACTGAAGAAGGTGCTGAAACACATATGCAGGGAATTGGTCTTTCAATATGTAAAGGTTTGGCTGAGTGTATGGGTGGCAGCCTGCATATAAGGGAAGGAAAAAACAGGGCGCACCGTATATATGTCAATGTCGAGCTGCAGGTTGTTTCGCACGAAGAGACACGGCTTGGATCCGAACACAAATTGGCAAACAAGGGATTGTTGTTAATAGATTCTCCTGATGCAAATGGAAATGCACTGGCAGATGAAATGATGGCCTGGGGCATGAATGTGTGGATGGTTTCAGGTGGAGAGGCTGCGTTAAAAAAATTACAGGAATTACAAAAAAATCATGCAGTTGATCTGGTGTTGATTTACACCCGTCTTATTAATTTGAATGGATTGGCAATTTCCCGCGATATTGCCGGGCGTTTTGGTCACTTGCCGCAAATTATTGCAATGAGCAGCCTGCAATCCGACACGGCCGAGATGCGTTCACACTTGCGGCTTTATCCACAAATTACGGTTATTGAAAAACCGATCATGCGTCGCCGTTTGTATGACTTGGTATTACAAAAATTAATTCATTCAGGAACGGATCCGATCAGTAGTTCTTCAGATACCCAGGATTCTTTGGGTAATGCTGTGATGCCAAAAATATTGCTGGTACAAGACAATCGTGTAGAACAAATGGTGATGAGTGCAATGCTTAAAAAATTGGGTTGTCAGGTTCATATTGTGCCGGCAGGTTTGGAAGCTGCGCAGATTCTGGAGTCTGAAAAATTCGATCTACTATTTATGGATTATGATATGCGAGAACAGGAAAGTCTGTTGGCAACCGAAAAAATTCGCGAACGCGAACGCGAAATACTAACAGGGCATATACCAATTATCGCTGTGACCAGCCACCACTCAAATCCTGATGAGATGGTTTGTATTAATTCCGGCATGGACGATATTTTATCCAAACCGGTTAGGTTCGAAGATATTGAGGCGAAGATTCGACGCTGGATCAGTTAAGCTCTGTTTGTTTCTGTAAATCCATAAGCACTTATGCAAACTGATCTCTACACTAAAAGTTTTCTATCATTATTAATATCAGAGATCATTTTGCGTAAGGAGATTTCATGACTTCACAGGTTTCTCGCTGCTTTCGTTTTATCTTTCACTGCCTTTCTTTTTTTCTTCTTTCTATTGGATTTTCAGGTTGTGATTCATCAGCACCGGAATCAACAAAACCTGTGTCTGCATCAACTATTCCCGGGCAAATAGATTCTTTGGCAACAGCCAAAATATTGGTGTTCAGTAAAACCAGCGGCTGGCGCCATGACTCTATTCCTGAAGGAATCGCTACTTTTGAAAAGTTGGCCGTCGCAGAAAAGTTTTCTGTGGTTGCGACTGAGGATTCATCCATTTTTAATGACACCGATTTAAAACAATTTAATGCGATTGTTTTTCTGAATACATCATTGGATGTTCTGGATGCCAATCAGGAAGCGGCGATGGAGCGTTATATTCAAGCGGGTGGGGGATTTGCAGGAATTCACTCGGCTGCCGATACGGAATGGGAAGGTGACTGGTTTTGGTATCGCAATCTGGTGGGTGCTGTATTCAAAAATCATCCGAACCAACCCAGTAATGTACAAAATGCCAAACTGGTCAGTTTGCTTCCGGATAATCCTGTATTAAAAGATATTCCGCATGAATTTTCATTGGCAGACGAGTGGTACAACTATCGCGATATCTATGAAGGTTTGACCCATTTGATAGAAGTCGATGAGACAACTTATCAGGGAGGCGAACATGGTGAGCATCATCCGATTACCTGGGTGCATGAATATGATGGTGGGCGTGCGTTTTATACAGGTTTGGGTCATACCAGGGAAACTTTCCAGAATCCGGTTTTTCAGCAGTTGTTAATTAATGGATTGAAATATGTGGTTGCTAAAAATTATCGCAAACAACAGAGCCCTGATCTTGAGTATGCTCAGGTAAAACCACCGCAATTACGGTTTGTTAAAAAAACCTATGTTGAAAAATTAAATGAACCGGTCAAATTTGATTTTTTTCCAAATGGCGATGCTTTGATTGCATTGCGTCCAGGTGAACTATTACTTGTTGAAAAAGATTCAAGCAAATCACAAACGGTTGGCAAACTGGATTTGACTTTTATCAGTTATTTGGAGATTGGGTTGGTGGGGGTTGCAGTCGATCCAGAATTTCCTGCAAAACCATTTGTTTATCTGGTTTATTCAAAACAGGATGAGAAAGAGCAAATTTATCAGCGGCTTTCACGATTTGAGTTTACCGATAATCAGCTTCAGTTAAAGACTGAGAAAATACTGCTACAGCATCCTATTGATAATAATTGTTGTCATACCGGCGGTGATTTGGCCTTCGCTGATAATCGGATTTTGTTTTATTCCACGGGTGACAATACCAATCCACATGAACAGGATGGTTATTCCCCCATGGATTTCCGGCCGGATTTATCAAAAAATGATGCTTTACGCAGCTCCGCCAATTCACAGGATTTGCGTGGAAAAATTTTGCGTATTATTCCGCAAGAGGATGGCAGTTATAAAATTCCGGAAGGCAATTTATTTGTGGATACAAAACAGGGACGCCCGGAAATTTATGTCATGGGTGCGCGCAATCCCTATTCGATTGCATGGGATACCAAATACAAACAGCTCTGGTTTTCCGATATAGGTCCGGATGCCGGTGAAGACTCGGATCGAAAAGGTACGCGTGGTTACGATGAGATTAATCGCGTTAAACAAGCGGGAAATTTTGGTTGGCCTTTGGTTATTGGTCAAAATAAACCTTATCGAATATTTGATTACATCAAACAGGAGCCTCAGTCCTGGGTTGATCCGCAATCGCCAAAAAATAATTCACCCCGTAATACCGGGTTAGTCGATTTACCAGCAGCACAATCTGCATTTATTGCCTATCCCTATTCGGCATCAGATGTATTCCCTGAATTTGGAACCGGTGGCCGTTCTGCATTGGTAGCCGATATTTATGATTATCAAAAATACCAAAGAATATCCGGAGCTTATCCTGAATATTACGATGGCCAATTATTTATTCTGGATTTTATGCGTGCCTGGGTAAAAGTGGTTGATTTTAATAATCAAAACGGACGCATTTATAAAATAGATTCTTTCGCACCACACATTCAGTATGCATTACCCATCGACGCGAAATTCGGGCCTGATGGCAATTTGTATTTACTCGAATATGGCATGTCATGGTTTACACACAATCCTGACGCGCGTTTTTCAAAAATTGAATTTGCTGAAAAAGAACAGGCAGTGGGTAATATTCAAAACCTGACAAAACCTGCAGCACAAGGTCATCAACAGCTTGATCCAATTGCACTGGGAAAAACATTGGTAGACGCCAATAATTGTTTGGCTTGCCATAATCTGGATGAGGACAGAATAGGTCCTGCATTTAAAAAAGTTGCTAAAAAATATCAGCAAAATACCGATGCTATGAGTTATCTGGTGCAGAAAATTGAGAAAGGTGGCAGTGGTGTTTGGGGTAGTCAGGCCATGCCGTCTTTTGCGGGCTTGAGTGAAACAGATCGCCAGGCACTGGCAGCCTACATAATGTCCCTTGCAGAAAAAAATTAGTCTGTTGTTTTTTTAGCCAGTCGATTGCGGCTGGCTATGCGTTTTTTCTTTCCCTACTTCACTTTTATCCTTAATTGTTCCCTCCTGATTTCACGTGTATTGCCTGCAGAAATAAAATTGTCGCCTTAATTGGCTTGTAAATACGAATAATTATCATTAATAATTGTAATTGTATCGTGTTTATAGGTGAGCGTATGTCCGATCCTCTGTCTGTGTTGAAACGGGTCACGAAATTAACGACCAATGAGCTGCAACCAGCCGGTGATACCAGAGTTCTGGATTATTTAGGCATTGGTATAGGACCGTTTAATTTGGGGTTGGCAGCGTTGTTGGCCCCTGTTAAGGATTTGAACGGAATGTTTGTGGATTCCCGTGCAGAATTTAATTGGCATCCTGGACTGATGCTGCCTGGAACCCGTTTGCAAACGCCTTTTATGGCAGATCTGGTAACTATGGCCGACCCTACCAGCGCTTATAGTTTCCTCAATTACGCCAAACAAAACGGTCATCTGTATTCATTTTGTATTCGTGAGAATCTGTTCCTCTTGCGTGAAGAATACAATGCTTATTGCCGATGGGTCGCCAGACAATTAACCAATTTACAGTTTGCCAGCAGTGTTCAACAAATTCATTTTGATCAGGAACATAAAATATTTCGTGTATTGATTCAAAATGAAAAATCAAAATCGCGGACAATATATCGCACCAAAAAAATTATTCTGGGTACGGGAACATCACCGATAATACCCGATGCTTTTTCTTCAGTAGAGTCTATTGCCTGTCATTCAGGGGATTATAAATACCAACGGGAAATTATTTTTCGTAAGAAAAATATACTTCTAATCGGTGGTGGGCAAAGCGCAGCAGAAATATTTTTTGATTTGCTGCAGAAGCGACCAGATCATGGATTTCAATTACATTGGATAACACGATCTCCTGAATTTTTTCCTCTTGAATATAACAAATTGACTCTGGAGTACAGCACTCCGGATTATTTGCGGTATTTTTTATCCCTGCCGCCGGCAACACGTAAATCCAGGCTGCAACAGCAGGCTCATTTGTATAAGGGCATTAATCGGGATTTGTTGGATAGCATTTTTGATTCGCTTTACGAACAGTCATTGAAAGAAAAAATTCCGCTAAAGCTGCTTGCCAATTCCGAACTTCTATCGGCAAAAATGCATGTATCCAACATGTCAGCCGACTTTAATTTTATTCAGCATGAACAAAATAAAAAATTTTCGTTGCAGGCTGATGCGGTTATTTTTGCAACGGGCTATGGCTATAAAACACCGGCTTTTTTATCACCTATAAAATCATTAATCCGTTGGGATGAAAAAACAATGCCAAAGCCTGAAGCCAATTATTCGGTTGATTTATCGGGCAATAGTATTTTTGCGCAAAATATTGGTTTGGAAACACACGGCTTTGTGACGCCGGACTTAAGTATGGCGGCTTATCGGAATTCAATTATTGCCAATCAACTGGCTGGAAGAGTGGTATACAAAACAGAATCAAGAACCGCTTTTCAGGATTTTTTTGCACCTGATTTGCAACAACAAGAAATAGGAGTTTATAAGGTTTCATGAAAAATTTACTCAATAAAATTGATGCAAGAATACTATTGATATTGATGACAGCTTTGGCTGTGATCAGTGATGCGGTACTGATGCCATTTTATCCACTGTTTTTCGAGGAACGTTTTGCCATTGTAGATTCAACAATAGTCGGTATTTATATGTCAGCATTTTGTGTGGTGGTTATGCTGACATTCCCTTTATGGGTTAAGGCTTCAAAAAAAATTAACGAGATCCCATTGCTGCTTATCGGCCAATTGTGCGCTACGGCTTTGGCGATATTGTGTGTTTATACAACATCATTAATTGCATTTTGGATTTTGTCTTTATTGATGTTTGCCTGTAAAGCCAGTTACTTATTGATATATCCACTGATTATGCGACTGGATACCCCTGTCAGTCAGGAAAAAACAATCGGCATTTTATCGGTCATAGTACATTTGGGTTTTATTCTGGGAGCATTGATTGGTGGATTTTTGTTATCTCATCAGGACGCCAACACCATTTATTGGTCTATTGCTTTGGCAGATTTTATCCAGTTTATTTTATGTGTAATTATTTTTATAAAATTTTATCCGATTGCCACAATCGATACGCTGGCAGCTTCTAATAATCAAACAGTTCCTGCGTATTTTTTGTTAAAGATAGGTTTTTTAATGGCCATTTTCTATTTTGGTGCAAGTGTGGCCAGTCCATTTTTTGTCAGTTATTGGTTGAGTTTTTCAGCGTTAAAACATGCGGCAATTGCCGGAATAGTATATGCAATACCGGGTTTGGTCGCTTTGATTATTTTGTGGCGAATAAAAGCCCGCTCATTTAACTGGATCAAAAATTTACAGAGCCTGATACCGATTTTGGCCGTGGGTATTACGGGTTGGTTAATTCAAACCCGTGCAGACGAAATGAGTATTATCATTGGGCGTGTGTTGCTGGGGATTTGCTTGTACTACTCTGTGGTGCGTTTGGATTTGGTAGTTTTTCAGGTGAGCAAACCGGAAGATTATGGCAGTGCATTCAGTAGTATTTATATTTTTCAAAACATAGGTGCTATAGCGGCATTTTATTCTGCAGGACTGTTAGTCAGTGCTCAACAATGGTATTGGCCTTTTATTGTTGCGGCAATTGCTTTTTTGATTTGTTTGATGATGATCAGGATAATTTTGCCTGAAAATAATTTATCTGAAAGCGATTCACCCATCACGATAGACGTTGGGCCTTCGCAAAGTTAAGGAGTAGATAATATGAACCAAATAAATACCCTTCATCAAGATAAACGCCCAGGGTTCCCGCAAGGCGATGCAGAATATACGTGTCATTATATGGATACTGAAATATTCACTGTTGGTGAGTTTTCGATTAAACCTTTTATGTTGGATCGCGATATTAATGCAGTACATGATTGGGTTAATCGCGAATACGCTGTTTATTGGGGGATGCAAGGTTTTACTCTTGAACAAGTCAGGAACTGCTATCAAAAACTTTGCGAGGAACAGGCTGTATATGCAGGTTTTTATCAGAGCGACTTATGTTTTTTAATTGAGCTTTATGATCCGGCTTCAGATCTGGTTGCACAATTTTATCCGCATCGGCATGGCGATATTGGCATGCATATTTTGCTGGCACCGGCCAACCAACCATTGAATCACTTTTCATGGACAGTTTTTTATACGGTAATGAATTTCATCTGCCAATTGCCGGGAGTAAAACGCATAGTGGTGGAGCCCGATGCCCGCAATAACAAAATACACAGGCTGAATCAACGTGCAGGATTCTGCAATCATCAAAAGATTTTCTTCCCTCATAAAACTGCGTTGCTGGCAACCGTCGATGCGGAATTTTTTTTATCGATTCACAAACAGAGTAATTTTATTATGAGCCATTCCCTAGTTTCATCTGTCGATATTGATCATCAACCTTTTCTTGCAACCTCACATTTGCAGCCCAGGTTATGGGCGGAAGTTAATCGATTGTTAATTTGTAAAGCGATTAGTGAATTCGCTCACGAATGTTTGATTATTCCGGAACTGATTACGGAGGGTGATCTTTATCACCAATATTATCTGGAGGTTATAGCGCAGGAAAACAGCCATAAAAATCATGTGATTCGTTATGAATTTGATGCACGTGTAATGGCATTAAACCATTGGTCAGTACAGGCTGAATCCATCAGCAAGTTTCAAAATGGTCAATTAGTACCATTAAATGCGCAGCAATTTATTGTTGAATTCCATAAGCAATTATCAATAGCAACCGATAAATTACCGGTTTATCTGGAAGAAATTAGTAATACTCTCAATTCCAGTGCTTATAAAAGAACACGTTTGGGTGTGGAGGCCCGTGAATTACTGGATGCAGATTTCCAAACTATAGAATCTGCTATGTTGGAAGGGCATCCGGCTTTTGTGGCGAACAATGGGCGTGTAGGCTTTGATGCAAAAGACTATCGGCAATATACACCGGAAGTCGGGCAGTTATTTAAACCTGTATGGGTTGCGGTTCATCATTCCAAAGCACATTTTGCCTGTGCCTCTACACTGGATTATAAAAGTTTAATGGTGCAAGAACTGGGTGAAAAAATTGTTGATGAGTTCAATAAAAAAATTGCCCGGCTGTCGTTAAATCAGGAAGAATATTATTTTATGCCGGTTCACCCATGGCAGTGGTTTAATAAAATTTCATCTGTTTTTTCAGCGGATATTGCGCAGCATAAAATAATTTGTCTTGGCTTCTCTGAAGATGATTATCAAGCCCAGCAATCCATTCGCACTTTGTTTAATCGTTCATGCCCCGAAAAAAATTACGTCAAAATGTCTTTGTCTATTTTAAATATGGGATTTATGCGTGGGCTATCGCCCTACTATATGAGTGGTACCCCGGCAATTAATGAATGGGTAGGCAATTGTTTGGCGCAGGATAAATATTTGCAGCAAAACGGTTTTTATATGTTGCGTGAAATAGCATCAATTGGGTATAGCAATAGTTTGTATGATCAGATTCCTTCTCGCGATACTGCCTACCGAAAAATGCTGGCCTGTTTATGGCGTGAAAGTCCGATAAAATTATTAAAACAAAATGAACGCCTGATGACCATGGCAGCACTTTTATATTTGGACGCAGATGGTGATGCTTTAATTAAACATCTGGTGCAATCATCGGGTAAAACAGTTTCAGCCTGGGTCAAGTCTTATCTTGCGGCCTATTTAACACCTTTAATTCATTGTTTTTATAAGCATGACCTGGTGTTTATGCCACATGGAGAAAATATTATTCTGGTTATGCATAATCACACGCCCGTGCGCGCCATCATGAAAGATATAGCAGAAGAAATCGCAATTATGAATATGGATATCCAATTGCCTGATTTGGTGGACAGGGTACAAGTCGATGTGCCGGAACAGATGAAAGTATTGTCTATTTTTATCGATGTGTTTGACGGTTTTTTTCGTTACCTTGCTCCTCTTCTTGATGAACATCTCGGATTTTCAGAGCAAGCCTTCTGGAAATTGGTTGCCGGGTGTTTCCATGAGTATCAGCTTCAGCATCCTGAGTTAAATGAAAAGTTTGCGCGATACGATTTCTTTTGCGATGAATTCGCTCACTCATGCCTTAACCGTTTGCAATTGGTCAACAATCTGCAAATGATCAGTGATCTGATGGATCAGGCTCAAAGTTTGCAATTTTCCGGTAACCTGAAAAATCCTATTGCTGCTTTCAGGCAAGTACCTGCTACAGCCGCTGATCAATTGGATGAATCCTGTTTGTGAAGAAGATCAGGCGTCAGCCGGAATCTATCATTTGTCAATAAAATGAAAATTCTGCTTGACGCCAGAATCATGACAACTTAACTTGCGCGCCCGAGGTGTCTGACGTTTCAAACGGGTCAGATTAAATGGGAAGTTGGTGCGCAAGTTACATTGCAATTCCAACACTGCCCCCGCAACGGTAAATGTTGTTTCATATATTGTTTTCAATATGCACAACATAAGTCCGATACCAGCCTCAATCGCGAAACGATTTCTGATAATCGATTCATTATGTTCACTATGTTGCGGAGGGCTTCATAGGTGGAAAATATTCGAGCTATGGTTTGCATTTTTTCCGCTTCCCCTCCCTCAACCTTTTTGGCTGAGGTTCTTATGTCAGGCTTTTCTTTTATTCACCCAATCTCATTCCCGATTCGATTGGGTTTGCTATCCGTTCTTTTTTTTTCAAATCAGCTTTATGCATCTGATACGAGTAGTGATGAAATTGAAACTATCATAGTGTCTTCCAATATGGAGATGCCTTTGCGTGAAGTGGCAACGTCTGTTTCAGTATTGGATGAAAAAACAATTAAAGAAATGGGTTTTTTAACTGCACAGGATTTGTTGCGCAGTTTACCGTCTGTCAGTATTGCCAACTCTGGCGGTATGGGAAAAAATTCTTCTCTGAGTATTCGCGGCGAAGAAGGTTTTCGCACGTTGGTAAAAATTGATGGCATAGAGATTACGGATGTAACTGGCCCACAAGCTGCACCGCCAATACAACACGTGATGTCCAGCGATTTGGCTCGTATTGAAGTGCTGCGTGGCTCCCAGGGTTTGATGTATGGTGCTGATGCGGGCGGTGTCGTTTTATTGTCTACCAATTCTATAGACGAAGGTATTAAAGGCGGTCTTGCTTATGAAGCAGGCGCATTTGCGACTTCGCGTGCACAAGGTAATCTTGGTGCTGCATCTGAATCAGGCGATATTTTTGTCAGCGGTACGCGCGTTAAAACTGATGGTATCAATGCAAAAATATCAGACGCCACTCAAGACAAAGATGGCTACGAAAATAATACCAGTCATTTGCGTATGGGCTGGAATGTGACGGAGAGTTTGCGTGCAGAGGTTGTCGGTAGAACAACCAATTCCACCACAAAATATGACGGTTGTGGTTGGCCAACAACCAACAATTGTATTGAGCAATTTAATCAGACCAACAGCCGCGCTGCGGTGAAATATTCATATTCACTGGGTGAAGCAACACTGGCTTACAATCACAGCAATATATATCGCGATACTTACGAAAATCTCACCAAATCGCTTTACAACTATCAAGGTGAAACGGATCGTTGGGAGTTATCCGGCCATACGCAATGGAATAATGCGATGACCTTGGTGTACGGATTGGAAAATCGTACTGACGAATCTGCCAACGATTTTGAAGAGCATGGAATTTCTCGTGATCAACAAGCCGTTTACACAGAATATCAAGGAAAATTTATTGATCAATTATTCGTGACCCTGGGTGTAAGGCAAGACCAAACGGATGATTTTGGTGATTTTGATACTCATCGCATCAGCGCGGCTTATATAATTCCAAACATTATGTCTGGTGAATTAAAAATAAAAGCCACATCAGGAACTGGTTTTCGTTTGCCGAGCCTGTATGAAAATGCAACCAACAGACAATATGGCGGCGTTGAATTAACACCGGAAACCAGTGAGGGTTTTGATATAGGTGTTGAGTATTTCTGGAATGATCGTTTGCAAATGGAACTGGTGTATTTCAATCAACAAGTGGAAGACCAGATCACTTATAGCAACAGCAGTTGGACTTATGTGCAACAAGTGCCGGAAAGTAAATCAAAAGGTTTTGAATGGGTGAGCAGTTGGCAATTATTGGATCAAGTAAATTTGAATGCCAATATCACACGCATCACAGCTGAAGATAGCAATGGCAATCCACGCATTCGTAAGCCCAGGTTGATGGCTAATATAGGTGTCGATTATCAAGTGGATGATCAATGGTTGATCGGCGTTAATTACCGCACAACACAGGATCGTGTTGATTTAGGTAATTTGCCTTTGGATGATTATGAGTTGGTTGATTTGCGAGTTCGTTCAGAGTTTTCCAAAAACATATCCGGATTTTTACGTATCGAAAATCTTTTGGATAAAGAGTATGTTGAAGTGAACGGTTACAACACGCAGGGGCAAGCGGCTTATGTGGGAGTGGATGTTGGGTTTTAAATCTAAACACCCTCTCCCCAGCCCTCTCCCATCAAGGGAGAGGGAGCAGATTTGAGTTCTAAAAGAATAGAGAGCGAAGCTTGAAAGAAATGAGTTCAAGTATAATTTTAATCGAAACCAATTCCCCTCTCCCCTTGTGGGAGAGGGGCAGGGGAGAGGGGTAAAATGACCGACAAATCCCAGCGCCACAAAGAACGCATGCAGCAACGCAAAGAAATTGTGGATGCTGCTATTGCGCGTGCAGATGAAGAACGTGGAATCGTGATTGTATTGACCGGTGATGGAAAGGGAAAAAGTTCATCCGGGTTTGGTACAGTACTGCGTTGCCTTGGTCATGGTTATAAAGTGGCAGTAGTGCAATTTATTAAAGGCACTTGGGAATGCGGCGAAAAAAACTTTTTAACGGAAAGTATTTTTCGTGGCAGCAGCCCTCAACTTGAATATTTTGTTATGGGGACAGGCTTCACTTGGGAAACCCAAAATGCCGAAGCCGATAAAGCCGCTGCTGAAAAAGCATGGGCCGAGTGTGAACATGTTTTCCGCGATCCGGAAATTCATTTGGTGTTACTGGATGAATTAACCTATATGTTGAATTACAAATATCTTGATAAAGATAAAGTGGTAGAAGTTATTCAGAATCGCCCTGTCAATCAAAATGTCATTATCACCGGACGCGGTGCAAAAAAATACCTGGAGGATTTGGCCGATACTTTTAGTGAGGTAAAATCAATTAAACATGCTTTTAATGCGGGCGTGAAAGCGCAGAAAGGGATTGAGTGGTGAATCCATGCTTCCGCAACAAGAGCATAATAAATCCGCAGAAAGATGCTTTTGATGCCATCCGCATGCTATCAATTCGCATTTTTATGGCTACCGCTTATACTCGCTCCTATTATAAAAAAACCAAGCAGGAGAAACTAATGCGTTTTGTGCCAATAATTTTATTGGTCGGCGTTTTTAGTTGTCACAGTGCCGCCTTACAAAATAGTGCCGCGTTACAGAATAGTACCGCCTTAACAACGAAAGCTGCTGCGCAGAATAATGCCACGGAAAATTCTTCAGGTTTGCGTTTGGCAACCAACAAACTTTCATCCAATTCTGTGCAGTTGGAAATAGACACGGAAAAACTGGTACGTGAGCAAGTGAGTTGTGTCTTGCATCGTATTAATCATGAGTCTTCATTGGATATCAAACCCTGGAAGCGTATTTATCTGGATCTTGAACGCGATATGGTTGACGGATTTTATCTGGCTATATCGCGGCCCCAGTTGGATAAATTTGCAGAAATATCTGCTCCACTCGTGATGGAAAATTGGTATTGGTTTTGGCGTGCCGATACAAAAGCTCCAGAAAATTGGCAGCACGGTTACAAATTGGGATCGATACTTGGTAGCCAGCAGGAAAAATGGTTACAGGAATCAGGCTACAGCATCAATATGTCCGCGTCGAATTTGCCGCAGTTGATCCGATTGCTGGAAGCCAAGCGTGTGGATGCTATTTTGGTCGATAAAGATCATTTTAATCAGGCGGTTTTGCAATCCCGGTTATCACCTGCAAAATATCAATCCCGTTTTTTTCGTTACGTACCATTGGGCATTTATTTTAGCCGTAATTTTTTAGATGATAATCCTGACTTTCTTGAAAAGTTTAATTTTCATTCGGGTGAATGCCAGCACCAAATGTTTTCTATGAATGATGAGGAAAAAATATGGTTGAAAACCTGGGTTAACCAGCATTTTTTGGGGTACATGAAAAATAAAAATTGGTTGTCCACATTCAGGCAATATAATCGTCAAAGAAAAACTTTTACAAACGATGATATTAAAATTATTGACCAGAAGTGGATAGAAGAGTTTAAAGCAGGTATTCATGTAATACTTGCGGAGCACACACATCATGATTTAAGCGCAGATCTGGTGCGTATTAAACAAGAATCAGATGGCGTCATAACCGAGATTATTTTTACAGACAAACAGGGTATGAATATTGCGGTGAGTGACATGACGTCTGATTTTTATCAGGGCGATGAAATTAAATTTACAGCATCCATGAAGTTAAATTCAGGCGATGTGTATATAGATAATATGGCTTATGATGCTTCCACACGCTTGTTCCAGGTCAATGTCAGCTTTCCGGTTTTCGATTCATCCGTCAGCAGCCAACCCATTGGTGCGGTAATTTTGGGAATAGATGCGGAAAAGGCGCTATCACTCACGCAATAACACTGTGCAATAACTTCGCACAATAACCCCGGTTGGCAACTGGTCAATATTCCACTCTTGGCTATACTCCAGATAGTTTAGATGAAAATCGACTATTGGCTTCCTATGTATTTTTTTGGGTTAACAAATCTCACTTATAGCTAACGCATTGTGTGACAAGAGATTTTTAGCATGTACCTGGAGTTTTTTGGCTTAGATAAACCACCTTTTCGAATCACACCTGACACTACCGCTTTTTTTGGTGGAGCGGATCGTGGTGCCATACTCAATGCCCTGTGTTATGCGATAACACAGGGCGAGGGAATTATTAAAGTGGTAGGTGAAGTCGGCAGTGGTAAAACCATGTTATGTCGCATGTTGCCCTTAACACTCGAAGGAAAAATAGATTGGGTTTATCTGGCGCACCCCAGTTTGTCACCGGAACATACACTTCATGCTATCGCTCAGGAAATGGGACTTCATGTTGATGGTAGTAACGATAAATTAAGCGTGATGAGAGTTCTGCATGAAGCCTTGTTAAAAAAACACAGGGAAAATCGTCAGGTAGTGGTATTGGTTGAAGAGGCGCAATCAATGCCGTTAGAAACGCTCGAAGAAATTCGTTTGCTCACCAATCTTGAAACTGACGATCACAAATTATTGCAATTGGTCTTATTTGGACAGCCAGAGCTGGATGAAAATCTGGCGAATCCTTCCATTCGTCAATTGCGTGAGCGTATCACTCACAGTCTTTATTTAATGCCGCTCGAATTGCCCGACATACAAGCCTACTTGAATTTTCGTTTGCGTTCGGTTGGTTATACGGGCCCTGATTTATTTTCAAAAAAAGTTGCCAGTGCTATTGCACATTATTCGCAGGGATTAATTCGTCGAATTAATATTTTGGCTGATAAAACTTTATTGCTGGCATTCACCAAAGACAGTCACAGCATCAGTATCAAAGATATTCAATATGTCGCACAGGACAGCCAATTCAAACCAGTCAATTCATTAACCGGATGGATTCATTTTTCATTTCACCGACTCTGTTCGGTACTAAGGGGTTAATTCAGTGAAATATGTCATCTTGAGTTTGTGTTGTCTTGTAGGACTTGCAGCTTGCAACAGCATTCGTATGGAACCAAAACCTTCGCAAGGGCATGTTGAATCAAAACCGGATGATGCGGATATTCCACCCATCACTACAGCAGCTCCTGTATTGCCGGTGCCTGCCCGGGCAACAACAAAAGAAGCATTGCATACTTTGGTGGTTAGTGATGTTGCCGTTCGAGATCTGTTATTTTCACTCGCTCGCGATACTAATTTGAATTTGGATATAGATGATGATGTGGATGGAATAGTAACGATAAATGCAATTAACCAACCGCTGCCTGCTATTTTGGATCGAATTGCCAGAAGCAGTAATCTGGATTATGAAATCACCAATAATGTTTTAATAATTCGCAAAGATGTGCCTTATTTATACAACTACAAAGTCGATTATTTGAATATGTCGCGTGTGAGCGATGGCGGTGTCAGCGTATCTACACAAATTAATTCTACCGGGCAAGGTGCAAGTGCAGAGGGTGGTGCAACGGGTGGATCGGGCGATAACAATTCATCCACCCAGGTTAAAAATGTTTCGGAACATAATTTTTGGCTAACCTTGCAAAAAAATATCGGCAATATCATAGGTAATTCAGCTTCAGGTGAAGCAGAAAATACCAATATTGTATTGAATCGCGAAAGCGGAATTATGGGTGTCAGGGCAACCAAAAAACAGCATAAAGAAATTCAACGTTTTTTGAGCGATGTTCAGCAGAGTTCACAGCGTCAGGTATTAATAGAAGCCACCATTGCTGAAGTAAAATTAAGTGATAGATATCAGGCAGGAATTAATTGGTCAGTTGTGCGTGATGCCAGTAGTGGCCACAGTTTTATTTTTGATGCTGCCAATGCAGTCAATGATCTCACCCTGAATACACCGCCTGCATTTACCTTGAATGCGGGTAAAAATTTGGGCGGTGGTGACCAGTTGCAAGCAACATTGCAAGCTTTGCAAACATTTGGTGATGTCAAAATTATGTCGAGCCCCAAAATTATGGCTTTGAATAATCAGACTGCATTATTAAAAGTTGTCGATAATCTGGTGTATTTCACGGTTGATGTCAATATTGATACATCCAGTACTACTATTGGTGGCATTCGAACTGTCACTTATGAAACTAAAATTAATACGGTGCCTGTTGGTTTTGTTATGAGTGTTACACCTTATGTGAATGACATGAATTCAGTTACCTTGAACGTTAGGCCAACTATTTCCCGAGTCATTCGACAAATGCGTGACCCCAATCCTGCCCTTGCAGAAGTTGATGTGGTTAGCGAAATTCCGGTTATTCAAGTACGTGAGGTAGAGTCAGTATTAAAAATCAATAGTGGCGATGTCGCGATTATTGGTGGATTGATGCAGGATGAAATTAATAACACAAGACGCGGCATCCCGGTTTTATCAAAACTGCCGATGCTGGGATCTTTGTTTCGCTATGATGATGACAATACCACTAAAACCGAGTTGGTTATTTTTATAAAACCCATAGTGGTCAAACATGCCAGTTTGTCAGGGGATTTAAAAGAATACCAACAATATTTGCCTGAAAAGACTATGAGTAAAAAGGAGTAATTGATGAGCCTTTTACTCGAATCATTAAAAAAAGCGGCCTTGGAAAAGCAAAAAAAAGAAAAGGCTTCAGGCTCGGTTTCTGAACCTGAAAAACAAGAAAGTTTTCATGAAAACATTGATCATAAAAATAGCCTTGTAAAAAATCAAGAAATCGATGTTGAATTTAACAGTGATGAATTTGAATTTGTTGTAGAGCATGAGGCTGCAGTTGAAGAGCCTGTGCCGATAAAAAATGAACAACCTGCAATAGAGCCTGCAGTCACTGTTGATCCTTCAATTGATAAAAAGTTGGAACAAGCAGTTAAGCCAGAATCTGAAAAAAATAAAACCGATCACGCAGAAATAAACAGCAAATTAGAAAAAAACAACCATGAAGAAATAAAAGTTAATCCGGTAAAAGACAGCAAGCTACATAGTTTTACACCTGAATCCGGTAAGGCAGCTTTGGCGTTACTTCTGGAAAAGAATAAAAAAATAGAAAAGTCAGGGAAAATTCGCAGCATTTATATGATGGTTATTTTATTGATAACAGGGCTGGGTACTCTGGGTGGTTATTACTATTTTTTGATGGATGACCAAAGCTCTATTGTTTCGACAAACCAGATGCGTTTGTATACACATGAAAATAACACTGCTGTGACTGAAACAACAATCACGGATCCTGTTGAAGATACGACTAACACTAATCTGCCACAGGTTGTCGAATCGGAATCTGTAGCTGTAAATAACGGTGAACCTCAAACTGCGGTTGATCAACCTCAAGTAATTAATCAACCTGTTGCACTTCCTGAATCTGTGGCGCAGGTTCAAGTACACAATCCGACTACAGAAAAACCTGCACAAAAAATCCAGTCAGTAAAATCGCGTGAACAGCTGGAGAAGGTGAATAGTGAACCGATTGAATCTTACATCCAATCGCAACCACAAATGACCGATGCAATTGCACAGCAAGTTAATGAAGCATATCAAGCCTATCAGCAAGGTCGGTGGAATGAAGCGCAAGTGCTTTATCAAAATGTATTGATGTTGGATAGTCACAATCGCGATGCGCTGCTGGGAGCTGCTGCAGTTGCGGTGAGACAAGGAAAATCACAAGAGGCACTGGGATATTACCAGCAGCAGCTTGAACGCGATCCACAAGATGAATATGCAATCTCGGGTATTATGGCTTTGAGTCTTGATACCAATAAAGCAGGGTTGTTGTTAGAAATTGATCGTCGCTTGCAAGAAAAACCAGCGAGTGTTCATTTGTTATTTTTAAAAGGCTCTTTATTAGCTGCACAACAGCAATGGGGATCTGCGCAGGAAGCATTTTTTGAAGCCTGGAATTACGATAAAAATAATGCAGACATTGTTTACAATTTGGCAATTTGTCTTGATCGGCTCAATCAAGTGCCGGAAGCTATTCGTTTTTATGAGATGGCCCTATCACTGAAAACACCTGCTGCCAATTTTTCATCGTCTATGATTGAAAAAAGATTGGCAAGCCTCACGAGATCAATGCCATGAATGCGCCCAAAAAACGTTTGGGTGATGAACTGGTTAGCCGTGGTTTGGTATCCAGCGACCAAATTACTATTGCCATTACCGAACAGAAAAAAACCGGGAAACCTCTGGGGCAGGCATTGCTTGATCTTGGGTTTATTTCCGAAGCTATTTTGCGTGATGTGCTCAGTGAATCCATTGGTCGTGAAAGTATTGATTTATCGCGAGCAGTTCCCGATCCGGATGCGATCCGATTAATTTCAAAACAAGTTGCCAGTCGTTATACCTTGCTGCCGGTGAGTTTTGATCTCGAAACCAAAACCTTGCAATTGGCAATGACCGATATTTACGACGTGATTGTATTGGATCGTGTTCGTGTTGGTTTACCATCAGATATTAAATTGGTTCCCCTGTTAGCTGCAGAAAGTGAAATTCGTAAATCTATCGATCAGTTTTATGGATATGAATTATCGGTTGATGGAATTTTGCGTGAAATTGAAACCGGTGTTGTCGATTATCAAAGTCTTGATCTCAGCGGTTCTGAATACAGTCAACCTTTAGTGCGATTGGTGGATGCTATTTTGTCAGACGCGGTTAAACGTGATGCATCGGATTTGCACTTTGAACCCGAACAAGGTTTTTTACGATTGCGCTATCGCATCGATGGTGTGCTGAAACAAATTCGCAGTTTGCATAAAGATTATTGGTCTGCCATTGCCGTGCGTTTAAAAGTCATGGCTGGTTTGAATATTGCTGAAACCCGGTCACCACAAGATGGGCGTATTTCATTGAAAGTTGGTGGGCATACTGTGGATTTTCGTGTGTCCTGTATGCCGACGACACACGGTGAAAATATTGTATTACGTGTGTTGGACAGATCCAAAGGTATAGTGCCTTTGGAAAAATTAAATTTGCATCCGGATAATTTTGATTTGCTCAAATTATTAATGAGCCGTCCGGAAGGTATTATTTTAGTCACAGGGCCAACAGGCAGTGGCAAAACGACCACACTTTATTCCATGCTAAATCATCGAAAGTCGATTGATGTAAATATCATGACCCTGGAAGACCCTGTTGAGTATCCCATGGATATGATTCGTCAAACCTCTGTTAATGAAGTGGCCAAAATGGATTTTGCCAGTGGTATTCGTTCTTTAATGCGGCAGGACCCGGATATTATTTTGGTGGGCGAAGTTCGTGATGAAGAAACAGCTGAAATGGCATTGCGTGCCGCTATGACCGGGCATCAGGTTTTTACTACTTTACATACCAATTCTGCATTGGGCGCAATTCCCCGGTTAACCGACATAGGTATTAAACCGGAAATTATGGCCGGAAATATTATTGGCATTATTGGTCAGCGTTTGGTGAGAACTTTATGTAAGCACTGCAAAAAATCACGACCTGCAGAAGAGTATGAAAAAATAATTTTGGGCATAGATGAAGATGTTGATTTGTATGAACCGGTAGGTTGTACTCTTTGCAGTAATAGTGGATTTAAAGGGCGTGTTTCGGTAATTGAAATTTTAAAAATGGATGAAGAGCTTGATGAATTAATTGCCAATCGTGTGACTTCACGTGAATTATTTAAAAAAGCCATAGCCAAGGGTTTTATGCCAATGGTAGACGATGGTATTCGTCGCATACTGGGTGGCGAAACCACGATAGAAGAATTAAGTCGCGTTGTCGATTTAACCGGTCGGTTGAAATAACCTATGCCGCAATATAAATATTCCGCTATAGACAAAGATGGAAAACCTTTTAAAGGCAGGATACAAGCGGCTAATGAATTGGAACTGGAGCACAGGTTGAGTGTGCAAGGGCAGGATTTAATTACCTGTGTTGAAGCTAAAGCTTCATATTATTTTTGGACGAAAAATCGTTTAACCCGTCGGGATATATTGAATTTATTATTTCAATTGGAACAATTAACCCGATCAGGTGTGCCGTTGTTAGATAGTCTGCGCGATTTGCGTGACAGTACCGAGCCAGGACATTACAACGCTGTATTGGCCGGTTTGGTTGAGCAGATAGAAGGCGGTAAAACTTTTTCAGCTGCGCTTGCAGAGTTCCCTAACGATTTTGACATGGTGTTTGTTGCGTTGATTGCAGTGGGTGAAGAGACCGGTGAGTTACCTAAAATTCTCAAGGATATGGGGGAAACCCTGCGTTGGTTGGATGAATTAATTGCGGCCGCCATTAAAATTATTATTTATCCATCAATAGTGTTGACAGTTGTGTTGGCGGTAACTGCGTTTTTGATGATTTATCTGGTGCCGAAATTAATTCCTTTTATTAAAGAAATGGGCGGTGAGGTTCCCGGCCATACATTGCTATTAATCGCAGTATCGGATTTTTGCATTAATTATTGGTGGCTCATTATTTCATTGCCGTTTGCTCTATTCTTTTTTATCAAAAATACAGCGAAAAAAAATCCTAAATTCAGATTTAATCTGGATCAATTGAAATTGAAGTTGCCTATTTTGGGTAATATCAGTTTGAAAATTAAATTAGCGAGATTCGCCAGCTATATGGCTTTACTTTATTCTTCGGGTATTACGGTATTGCGTGCGTTGGAAATTTCCAAAGGATTGGTTGGCAATGTTGTGATTGCGGCTGCAATAGACAATGCCAGTAAAACAATTGCTGAAGGAAAAAGTATCAGTGAAAGTTTTTCCCGTATTCCACTGTTTCCACCATTAGTGGTACGCATGATACGAGTGGGTGAAAATACCGGTAAACTTGACGAATCCTTGATGAATGTCAGTTATTACTACAACCGTGAAGTGAAAGAGGCGATAGATAAAATAGAACCGGCAATTAGCCCGATTCTAACAGTGGTAATGGGAGTGATGTTGGGCTGGATAATGTTGTCTGTTTTGGGTCCTGTTTGGGACGCTGTGACCAAGGTGGCCTGATGAACAGACGGGTATTTTATTTCTCCGGTTATCGCATGAAAGTGTTTGAATGGCATCACCATGAACTTGTGGGTAGTTGCTCGTTTGAACCTACTGAAGAAGGCTTTCAGGAGTTTGGTTTTTATTTGAAACATGCATCAGCTATACCTGGACAATTATTAGTGGATCTGGTTGAAGAAGATTTTCGCCGCGAACAAATTCCACATGTTACTGGCAAGGATCATAAGGTATTGATTACCCGTTTGATTGATCGGCATTATCGCGGCGAACCTTTTATTCATATAGAAAAATTGGGTCGTGAAAAGCAAGGTCGAAAAGATGACAGGGTTTTACTTTCTGCATTGACTAATCAAATTTTGTTAAAGCCCTGGTTGGATATATTCAATCAATGTGAAAGCCCTCTTGCCGGTATTTGGTCTGTTCCCCTGATCAGTAAACAAATTTTACCTTTGATTGCCCGCAATGATAAAAATGTATTGTTGTTATCCCGATTAATTTTGACTGCCCAGCGTGAAACCTATTTTAAAGACGGGGAGTTAATGTTGTCGCGTCAAGCCAAACTTGATCGAGATAATCGTGAATTGGAATCTGCATTAGGCACACCGGAAAGTTTAACCTTTGGCGTACAGCAAATTCATATTTTTCTGACCAATCAGCGCATCATGGCTTTTAATGATGTGCTAAATGTTTATTGTATTGTTCCAGGTGATTTTATGCCTTCATTAAAGGCAAAAACACTGGATACAGAAAAAATTAAATATCATTATGTTGATCTGGAGTCATTGTTCAAGCATTTTAAAATAAAACAACATGATCATTATCATGCCGATGTCCTTTATTCTTTTCTTTGTGCTAAAAAATCTTTACTAACTGATCATTATGCTACTAAAAAAGAAAAGTTGTTTTTTTATCGCTACCTGATTTCAAAATCTGTTCGCGTTGGCGCTATGATCGGCTCTTTGTTGATATTAATTGGTTCGGGTTTATTATTTTTAAATGCCAAAGAATTAAATCAAAAACGATTATCCATGGAAGCCAACCGGGAGTTATTGGTCAGGCGTTTCCAGCAAGACTTTGTTCCTCTCGAGCAGCCGCTTGCTGATTCAATAAAAATACAAACCAGTGTTGATCTGGCAAAAAAATTAACGATTGAAACTGCCAATAGCCCGGAAAACTATTTCGCCTATTTCAGCCCTGTATTCAGTCAAGATTATTTTTCGGATATTCATCTGGAAGCCCTGCATTGGAAAAAATATACAGCTCAGGAATTGGCGCAGTATCTTGTTACCCAGGAGGCCAGTGTTGCAGAAGAAAAAGCATCGGATGCCTACGCTGAACCCTATGTGGAAGTGCCGCCCTCAGACTATATGCAGGTATTGGTAACTTTGTCCGGTCATCTTGATAGAAATGGGCGTGATTATCGCGAAGTTTATCGAATGATGAATAGTTTTATCTTTGAGCTAAATAAAGTTCCTGGAGTAACCAAGCTGGTAGTATTAAAAATGCCGGTAGATGTAAGACCTGGAAGAAGTTTTTCTGATGAGAAAAATGCTGAAAAAATTCTGCAGAGTAAAGATCAGGAAAAAATAGAAAATGAATATGAGATATTAATAGGAATGGATATTCATTCACCAGATGATCAGCTAAAGGCAGAGGTCGTTTATGAATGATTTATTGAAATCGATCAATTGGCGGCAACATACCATTAGCTTTATCTGTATTTTTATATCATTAACTGTATTTTCAGTGTCTATCTGGTTTTTTATTAAAGAAAAAAATAAATTATCACAAGTCGAGATGGCGCTATCACAACAAAAATCAATCAATGATACTGCTGAACAATCGGTATTGCAGCTAAGAAATTATTATAATGAATACAAATTATTCAAGGAAAGTGGATTAATCGGCGATCCTCCAAGATTGGAATGGGCGGAAGTTCTGCTTGAAAAATATTACGATATCAAAATTCCTGGATTGTATTTCATGTTGTCGCCAACGGGTTTATCGAAACCGGACGATACATTTTTTACCTCTGATATCGAAATTAAAAAAACGCCGATGCAAATTAACTTTAATTTATTGCATGAAGGCGATTTTTATTTTTATCTACGTCATTTACACCAGCAAGCGAAAGGCCAGTTCAATGTAGAAGAGTGTAAGATTTTACGCAGCCACATGCAGGCAGAGGAATCACTAACCAAAAGTTTTAGTGGTGAATGCAAGATTTTGTGGTTCTCTCTGACAGATATCTCTGCCAGCTGGCCGCAAGGTATAGAGCTATGAAAAATATTGTTTATGGTCTTGCTATCTGGTTTGTTGTTATACCGCTCATGGCGGATGAAGTCGATAATGAAAACTTTGATCGTTTGTTTACCTCTCATGCTGAAAGAAAAAATCTCGACAAGCTACGTAAACAAGGGCTTTTATATAAAAAACCGGTTTCAGACGTTATTGATGAAAATAAACCGACTGTAGAAAAAAGGGAATTAAAAGTATCTGGAATTATTTTGCGAGCAGATGGAAAGGCACAAGTCTGGTTGTCAGGGCAACCTTTATATTCAACGTTAAAAGAGTTGAATGCATCTAAAGAGACCTCGGCTAATTTACGTATTCCTCTGGAAGGAAAATCGATTGCTTTAAAACCGGGGCAAGCTTTATCAAACGGCAAGGCGAAAGAAGCCTATTATTTTGTTACTCATTCATCCGTGTCATCACAAGCTTTGTTGGAACCGCAAACTCAATCAGTTGTGAGTTCCAGTATTGTATCCGTTTCATCTACTGCATCTTCTTCTGTGTCATCACAGGGGGATCATCATGCTCAAACAAAAACGCCGTAATTTATTTGCGACATTAAAAAAACAAGGAGGAATGGCTTTACTGATCATTATGTCTTTTATATTAATTGCTGCCAGCGCAATTGCAATTAGTAGGCTGTCTTTAAATTCGATTTTGTTAAAACGGCAGGAGGCTACAACTATCTCTATGGTTAGGGCACGCGATGCGCTGATTGCTTACGCGATGGCGCAACCGATTCCGGGTCGAATACCTTGTCCGGATACTGATAACAATGGCACAGAAAATTTAACTGGCCTGGATTGTACAAGTCGCATAGGTTTATTGCCTTACAGAACATTAAATATTCCACAATTGTTTGATGGCGCGAATCAGGTTTTATGGTATGCCGTCGATGCAAGTTATGCAGGTATATTAATCCCTCCGCACAATAGTTCACGGGTAGCCAATTTACGTATTGATGCAGGTAGTCCACAGATATTTATTATTATTGCTGCCAATACGTCACTGCCGGGGCAATCACCTGCAACTCCTATACCAGCTAATATTGCGCAATTCCTTGAAGATGATAATGCTAATGTGACATTAAATAGTTATACCAATATTAAAAATGTAACGCAAAATGATTTGTTGTCGGGTATGAGTGCATTTGATTTTTGGACTAATGTTGAAAAACGTGTATTAGATGACGCAAAAACATTGATGAAAAATTATCTTGCAGCGTGCCCCGGTGTTTGGCCATGGGCAGCAAATTTTGGTTCTGGAATTAGTGTTGTTAATACCTATGAGGGTTCATTACCTTTGATATCCGCATTGCCGACAAGTTGGGCGACTGGGTGCGCTGCATTAGTGACACCGGGGTATTTGGCAAATCACTGGAATGGAAGTTTGTACTACGCAATATGTAAACAGGCCACACCTGTAAATCCACCCACAAGCTCGTGTCTTGTTTTTGGCGGTAAAACTGCGAAATCAATTATCCTTTCACCAGGAGTGATGGTAGGAGCGCAAAATCGGAGTGTGTTTAATATTAATCAATATTTTGAAAATAATGACGTGTCACCAGATGACAACCAATTTGATTTATCAATTCCGGGAGCAACTGACAATGATTCGATTATCATTATCGAACCCTGAATATCCTCGACGAGTATTGGTTCCGCCAAAACAATCTGGTTTTAGTTTGATTGAAATGGCCGTTGTACTGGTTATTTTGGGTTTTGTTTTAGGTGGTGTTATCGGGCCGTTATCTACACAAAGGGATATACAAAAGCGCAGTGAAACAAATAAACAGTTAGAGGAAATTCGCAATGCATTAATTGGTTATGTGCAGATTAATGGTCGATTGCCTTGCCCAGCATCAGCAGCAAGTGCCGGACGTCCAGAACCAGTCAGTGGAGCGTGCACAGGGGCAAACAGTTTTGTGCCCTATGCAGATTTGGGTATTCGAGGTTCAATTTCAGGAGGAGTATTAATTGACTCATGGCAACAGCCCGTGCGTTATAGAGTTACTGCAGTAAATAGTTGGTTTTATTCAACCACCACATCTATAGGCTTTTCTCCATTGCCGCCATTTCCAGATTTTCGAATTTGTTCTGTGTTGCCTTGTACGGCAGCTTCGATTACATCGACTGAAGTAGTGTTTGTCTTGTTTTCAACGGGTGATACGGATTCTGTATCTGTTAATACTGGTGCAACTACTGACTTCCTTAATAATACGCCCAGTGCCAGTTTCGATGATCTTGTTATTTGGGTTTCACGGCCTGAATTACTTTTTGCTATTAGTAAAGCTCGCTAGATGTTCCTGCATTTTTTCAGATCGTTGCTACACTCAAGTCAAACAGGAAAAAAGATGTGTCAGGAGTTAGTGTTTAATTCGGGTAATTCAGAGTAGGGTTGTGTTTATGAAAATGTCGATGAAAAAGAATCAGGCTGGTTTTACCTTGGTAGAAATCGCCATAGTGCTGGTTATTATCGGGTTGTTGTTGGGCGGGGTTTTAAAAGGCACCGAGCTGATTGAAAACTCCAAAGTTAAACGTGCTGCCAATGAAATTAATGGTATTACAGCAGCATTTTATTCTTATCAGGATAGATACCAGCGTTTGCCGGGTGATGATGGCCTGATTGGTGCGTTGACGGCCAGAGGAGGCAGTTGGACTCCTGTGACGCAAGCGGGGAATATAAATGGTGTGATTGCCAGCACATTAGCGCAGGCTTTTACTGCACCTAATGGAGAGCCCAGTGCATTTTGGCAACATCTACGAGCTGCCGGTTTTATTAATGGAAACGTTACATTAACGGGTGCTGCTGCTTTACCTCAAAATGCATTTGGTGGATTAATTGGATTTACCAGTGGTTCGGTGGGTAACCCTGCCTCACCCATACAAGGCCGTGTTGTTTGTCTGAGCCAGGTGCCTGGTAAATCGGCATCTGCACTAGATGTGCAGCTGGATGATGGATTGGGAAATACCGGGCGTATGCGCGCCACTTTGGGTGCTGCCGGTGCTAACACTCCACCAGCGGCGGCAGCATTTACTGATCCTTATAATGAAACCAGTGTCTATACAGTTTGCGTACAGATGTAACCCGGCAAATAAAATTGCAAAAAAAAATCAGGCAGCAATGCCTGATTTTTTTTGCAATTCAAAAGAGTTTGAGAATTTAAAACATTCCTGCATTCAACCATAAATGAACATAAACACTCGCAAAATATCCCAGTGCCACAACCGGTGTCCATTTTAAATGCCCAAGGAAAGAGTAATAACCGCGTGCTTGTCCCATCAACGCAACACCTGCAGCAGAACCAATTGATAACATACTGCCACCAACACCTGTGGTTAAGGTAATCAGTAACCACTGACCTTGCGAAAAATCCGGAGCCATAGTTAAAACTGCATACATCACGGGAATGTTATCAATTACCGCCGAGATTAAACCCAGGCTAATGTTGGAGGTGGTTTCACTGAAGTTGCCATAAAGTGATTCAGATAAAAGTGTTAAGTAACCTAAAAATCCCAAACCGCCAACGCACATAATAACGCCATAAAAAAACAATAATGTATCCCATTCCAATCGTGCCAATGGTTGAAATACATCGAATGGCAAAGGTATGTCGGTAGTTTTATCTTTTCGGTTATTTGCTATGAAGTCTGAATTAACTTGCTCGGCATGTTTTAAATCGACAATGCCTTTTTTACGTAAATAAAATCCATACAGTTTCAGATAAGCCAGTCCCATCATCATGCCCAACACTGGGGGCATGTGAATTAAAACGTGTCCTAAAACGGCGCTGGCAATAGTGGCCAAAAATAAAAATAAAATTGGAAATGCACCTTCTTTGTAGGTCAGGGTCTCCAAAAATCGGTCTTCATCATCTTTTTGTGATGGGCGATTTTTAATGAAAAAACTCATAATAATGGCGGGCACTAAAAAATTAATCAGCGACGGAATAAACAGATGGAAAAAAGTAAAGAAATCAACTTTGCCTGCTTGCCATACCATTAATGTCGTGATGTCGCCGAAGGGACTGAATGCTCCACCGGCATTGGCCGCTACAATAATGTTCACGCAACACATATTGATAAAAGCTTTTTCATTGTCAGCAATTTTTAACACTACGGCGCACATTAATAATGCAGTTGTTAAATTGTCGGCTATAGGTGAAATAAAAAATGCGAGAACTCCGGTAATCCAGAAGAGCTGTCGATAGGTAAATCCCTTTTTAATTAACCAACCGCGTAATGCATTAAATAATCCGCGTTCATCCATGGCATTAATGTAGGTCATGGCGACTAACAAAAATAACATCAGCTCGGCGAATTCCAATAGCGTGTGCCGGAATGCTTCTTCTGCCAATGCAGATTGATCCTGTTGTGTATAAACCCAGCCAATCAATATCCAAATAATTCCCGCTGCCGCTAAAACCGGTTTTGATTTGCGCAGGTGCAAGACTTCTTCGAGCATCACAAAAGCATAAGCAATAATAAATAAACCGACACAAAACCAGCCGAGTGTGGTGTGGGTGAGATCAAGTCCACTTGCTGCATGAGAAAAGGGGGTGATGAGGCAAAGGGCAGAAAATATCCAGATAAAAATTGAGCGCATTTTGAATTCCTGTTATGTAACCGGTCGTGAATTTACTTGAAATCATTCAGTTTGAACATGTTTTTTCGTCTCGCAAATTCCAGGTGATTCTACGCGCTGCCTGTGAAGATTATTGTGAAGGGAAGGCGTATAGTGCACAAAAATATTCACAGGGTAGATGTATCTATGAATGAAATTGATATAGCGCTGACTGCTTTACGCCGTGTCATTCGTGCAATTGATCTGCATTCAAAGCAGTTGGTTAAAACGGCATCAGTAACCGGGCCTCAATTGCGACTGTTGCAGTTAATTCAAAAAAATCCAGGCGCGTCTATCAAGCAACTGGCTCAGGAGATGAGTTTGAGCCAGGCAACAGTCACCACCATTATTGATCGTCTGGAGGATAGGGAGATTCTTTCACGCTTGCGCTCCCAGTCCGATAAACGAAAGGTTCACTTGATATTAACCCCCAAGGGGGAATCCATACTGCTTAAAGCTCCAACGGTTTTGCAGGACGCCTTTGTGGAGCGTTTTGAGCAATTGGCCGATTGGGAAAAACACATGATTATCGCCTCTATCCAACGTGTCGCTGAAATGATGGATGCCAGCGAAATAGATGCCTCGCCCTTCCTTGAAGTGGAATCACTGGATAGGGATGTTTGATCCCCGACTGATCCTTTCAGTAACAAAAATAGTTACATATCTAATTATATTTAAAATGATATTTGATATTTTTATATAAAAAATGAATTATTAAAATAATATTGATAATAAATTTTAACGTCATTTTTGATGTTTTTGTTGAATTTTACCAGTTATTTTGACGATTTTTGTGAGTGTTTGCTATTCGGATCACTTTTGGGGCGATTTGAATTTTGTTGAACTATTGTTTAGTGTTGTAATCATATTCTGGCGTTTAATGATCGGAGAATAATGATGAGCAACCGAAAGTTCAGCTTTCACAATATCGAAATGCGTCCTTTGGAGGCATCGGATGCAGTTCAGCTTAACCAATTGGTAAAAGAATCTTCACCCCTTGATCAGAACTCGATTTACTGCAATTTGCTTCAGTGTTCGCACTTCTCGCAGACATCAGCCGCCGCAATCAAAGATGGTGAGCTGGTTGGTTTTGTCACTGGCTATATCCCGCCCAATAAACCCAAAACCCTGTTTGTATGGCAGGTTGCAGTCGCTGAGTCCTTGCGCGGATTGGGTTTGGCAAAAAAAATGTTGAAGTGGTTGATCGATCAGCCCTGTTTGCAAAGTGTCAATCGACTGACAACCACCATCACCCCGGGCAATCAGGCTTCCTGGACACTATTTGAATCACTGGCTTTCGAGTGGCAAGCAGTTGCGGAGCGAAAATTATTGTTTGATTCCCGCCAGCACTTTAATGGGGGGCATGAAGATGAATATGAAATGTCGATTGCTCCTTTGCCTGATCGTGATCTGAAAGATATGCAGGATCACATGGATGCACTCAAGGCGAGTTTTAAAAATCCTTTAGTAAAACATTGGCTGGTTTAATAACGGAGGCGTTTGTTATGACAATCTTTCAACAAATGGAATCGCAGGTCAGATCTTACTGTCGTTCATTTCCTGTTGTGTTTAATCAGGCACGAGGTAGTTATCTTTATGATGATGCCGGTCGTCCTTTTTTGGATTTCCTGTCGGGTGCGGGTTCATTAAATTATGGTCACAATAATCCTTTAATTAAAAAAGCTTTAATGGATTACATTGAATTCGATGGTATTACGCATGGGTTGGATTTACATACTCAGGCAAAAACGCAATTTTTGGAAACCTTTCGCGATGTTATTTTAAAAAAACGCGATATGAATTATCGCGTTCAATTTACCGGACCTACGGGTGCCAATGCAGTAGAAGCAGCATTGAAATTGGCAAGGAAAAATAAAAAAAGAAATTCGGTGATTGCATTCACCAACGGTTTTCACGGTGTGTCTTTGGGCGCTTTGGCTGCAACCGGCAATGATCATCATCGCATGGGTTCCGGTGTGGCGCTGCAGAATATTGAACGCATGCCGTTTTGTGGTTATTTGGGGAAAGATGTCGATACCATCAAAATGATCGATAAACTTTTAAGCGATCCCTCCAGTGGAGTGGATTTACCTGCTGCGGTTATTCTTGAAGTGGTGCAAGGCGAGGGTGGGTTAAATATAGCCTCGGATAAATGGTTGCAACAACTTGAAAAATTATGTCGTAAACATGACATGTTATTAATTGTCGATGATATTCAAGCGGGATGTGGACGTACCGGCAGTTTTTTCAGTTTTGAGTCCAGCGGAATAAAACCTGACATAGTGACCTTATCGAAATCCTTAAGTGGTTATGGTTTGCCATTTTCAATTTTATTAATACAACCTGATTTGGATACCTGGATGCCTGGTGAGCATAACGGGACGTTTAGAGGTAACAATCATGCTTTTATCACGGCCACAGCTGCCTTGAATTATTATTGGCGAGATGAAAAATTCCAGCAGGAAATCCAGCGTAAAGCCAATCAATTAACCGTTCAATTGGCCGCTATTTTTGAGCGCAATCGATATTTGATTGCTGGCATAAAAGGTAAAGGTTTGATGCAAGGAATTGAATGTATTTCAGGTGAAATAGCCGACAAGGTTTGTCGCCATGCGTTTGAACGGGGAATGATTATTGAAACAGCGGGTAACCATGGGCAGGTTGTAAAATGTTTTTGTCCTTTGACGATTAGTGACGCAGATTTGAAAAAGGGAATGGAAATATTGGAATTAAGTTTTTCGGCAGTGAGAAGCCATAAATCCATTTTAAAAACAGCCTGACAGGAGGGATTATGATTGTTAGAACATTAAATGAGGCGGAACGTCAGGGGCGAAAAATTACCTCATCCGGTTGGGAAAGTAATCGATTAATCCTGAATGAAGATGCGGTAGGTTTTTCGTTTCATATTACGGTGATTAAAAAAAATGCCGCATTGAATATGCAATATAAAAATCATGTTGAAGCCGTTTATTGCATATCGGGAAGAGGGGAGATTGTTGATCTGGCTAATCAGCAGGTTTATCCGATTGAGCCGGGAACTCTTTATTTATTGGATAAACATGATAAACATCAACTAACAGCCTTCGAAGAAATGCAAATGGCGTGTGTATTCAACCCTCCATTAAAAGGTGATGAGGTGCATGATGCCAGTGGGTCTTATCCGGCACTGAGTGAATTGGTTTGATCAGATTAATTTTATGCATATGGCTGATGGTATTTTCTATTGCGGGAGCAGCAGACGATAATAAAAATAGTCAGTCCGAATCGACGCAAGTTGATTCGATTGAGCAATTGGAAAAACCTCTCTACAGCCCATTTATAGAGCGCTATATTCTGGATGAGCTAAAAGCGCTCAGAATGGATATGGCTACTCAACGAGTGGAATTTCTCCAGCAAATTACTGACAGGCAAATTGATGCGGTTGATAAAAGTGTCAGTTTTGCCACCAGTACTATTTCTTATTTCTTTTATGTAATTGCCGCCGTGAGTTCGGTATTGGTAATTCTGGGATGGAAGTCCATCAGGGATATCAAAGAAAAAATGAACAACCTGGCTAACGAGGAGCTGGCCAAATTAATTGTTGTTTATGAAAATCGCTTAAAGGAATTTGAAGCTGAACTCAATAAAAAATCGGATTACATAGATGAAAACCGAATGGCTATAGAAAAAACCCAGGAGATACATGCGTTATGGTTAAGAGCTGCACAAGAAGCAACACCGGCCAATAAAATTACAATTTATGATCAAATACTCGCGATCAATCCCAAAGATTGTGAGGCGCTGACCTATAAAGCGGACGCAGCGCTGGAATCCAACGAGCCGCAATGGGCTATTAATCTTTGTCAGCGCGCTTTGCAGTTGGATCCTTCCAATGCCCATGCTTTTTACCAATTAGCTTGTGCGCACACAGCCTTAAAACATTATGACGAAGCCTTATCGTTTTTAAAGAAAGCTCTGATTAAAGGTGACGCAACTCTCGAAGATTTTGCTAAAGATCCTGCGCTTGAACCCCTGCATGAATTATCCGATTTTCAATCGCTATTGATTGAAATAAAAAAATAATAAATTCATAGGTATCGCTATGTTGTTAAGTTTTAGTTTGTGTCTGATTTTGTTTCTGGCAATTGGTTTGTTGTCGGTGAGAAAAAAGCGCGATACCAAGCAGGATTATTATGTTGCAAGCAATTCAGTAGCGCCTTGGCTGGTTGGTTTGTCAGCGGTGGCTACCAATAATAGCGGTTACATGTTTATAGGTGTGATTGGCTACACTTACTATCAAGGTTTATATGCAATATTGTTAATGTTGGCATGGTTGCTGGGTGATTTTCTGGCATCGATATTGGTTCATAAAAAATTTCAGGAAATCAGTTGTCGTCAATCGGAATCCAGTTATTTATCGGTAATCACTTTCTGGAACCAATTCAACAATCAAAATTTTCGTTATCTTGTCGCCATAATTTCACTGATTTTTTTATTATCTTATGCGGGCGCACAATTAATTGCCGGTGCAAAAGCAATTCAAATTTTGATGGATTGGCAGGTATGGCAGGGAATACTGCTCGGTAGTTTGATTGTGCTGAGTTATTGTTTGGCAGGTGGTATACGCGCTTCTATCTGGACTGATGCTGCTCAATCCTTTGTTATGTTTATTGCTATGTTGGTTATGCTATATGCGGTATTGCAATCGATGGGCGGCATTGCAGAGGTTTATACCGATTTAACAATAATTGATGATTACCTTTTTCTATCAGATTTTCAATGGAGTTATCTACTCTGGTTTTTTCTGGTCTGGATGATTGCCGGTTTTTCGGTGGTTGCCCAGCCGCATATTATGATTCGATTTATGTCATTAAATAGTGCGCAACATTTTTTTCAAATGCGCTGTTGGTATTATTTGTGGTTTATCACCTTTTATATGATGGCAACAGGCGTAGGTTTATTGGCGCGCCTTTATTTTGCATCTGATAGCGGATTTGATTCAGAAACGGCATTGCCCAGAATGGCACAAGAACTTTTACCGCCAATATTAACAGGCGTGATTCTGGCTGGTATTTTTGCTGCCACTATATCAACAGCGGATTCATTAATTCTCAGTTGTTCTTCTTTCTTATCACAAGAGTTATTACCGCAATTTTTTACAGCTAAAAAAAGTTATCGATATTCCACCGCGATTTGTGTTGTTGTCGCCGTGATCTGGAGTCTTTCCAGCAAAGAATCTGTATTTGCTTTGGTGGTGATGTCTTGGGGAATGTTGGCAGCAACTTTTGTCCCCTTGATATTCAGTGCATTAATCCGTTTTAGAATAAGTTGGATGCTGGCCACCGGCTTGGTGATATTAAACGTCTGCCTGACCTTTATATTATGGATAAATGGAGCGATAGAAAATACGTTTGAGGCTGCCCCTGCAATCCTGCTTTCCTGCAGCTGTTTGTTGTTACTGAAATTATTTGGTCGAGGTGCCCATAAAAAATTTATACCTGTTGATGATTAATTTTTTTGATCGCTGCAGTCACATTTGTTGATTTTGGTCTATGATTGGCTTGCTAGATATCTTCCAATGCAGGAGCTTATCCATGAATCCAATCGATAGAAGAAGTTTTTTACAAGTCGCGAGCCTTGCGGGTTTGGTGTCCATCACCGGTGAAACATTTGCGCAGGCATCAGCTGATAAGATTAAACATCAAGTTATTAAGCCTGAAAAACAAAAGGCGAAAATAAAACACAAGATTAAATTCGCCGTAATTGGTATGGATCATTCCCATATATTCAGTATGACAGCGGCAATGCTGCGTGGCGGCGGTGAATTGGTGTCAATCTTATCGACCAATACCGATGGCTTAAAAGAAAAACAGCTTGCTGATTTTCGTGCAAAATTTGGCGATGTAAAAGAAGCCGCATCGGAAGATGAAATTTTGAATGATAAATCCATTCAACTTGTCGTGGCCGCACCTGTTCCGAATCAGCGAGCGCCTTTAGGTATTCGGGTAATGCAAGCTGATAAAGATTTTCTCGGCGATAAACCCGCAATCACCTCGTTACAACAATTAAGTCAGGTGCGAAAAGTAATAAAAGAAACCAAACGTAAATTTGCGATTATGTATTCCGAAAGACTTGAAGTACCTTCAGCAATTAAAGCCGGTGAATTGGTTCATGCCGGTGCAATTGGTAAAGTTATTCAAACCATCAATATTGCGCCGCACAGAATCAATTCCAATGTCAGGCCTGCCTGGTTTTACGATAAAAAATATTACGGTGGAATTTTAACAGACATAGGTTCACACCAAGCCGATCAATTTTTGTTTTACACCAACACCACCAAAGCAAAAGTTGTGGCATCGCAAACTGGAAATTTCGCCAATCCACAACATCCAAAATTTGAAGATTTTGGCGATATGATGCTGACCGGAAATGGCGGCACAGGTTACGTGCGGGTGGATTGGTATACACCCGATGGTTTGGGTGTGTGGGGTGATGGTCGCTTATTTATTTTGGGCACTGAAGGTTATATTGAATTACGAAAATATATCGATCCCCAAGGCCGTCCCGGGAACAATCATCTATTAATTGTGGATCGCAAAGAATCCCGTTATCTGGATTGCAGCCAATTACCTTTACCTTTCGGCGAACAATTTGTCGCTGACATAGTGAATCGAACTGACACAGCACAAAATCAGGAACAGGCATTGCTTGCTGCAGAGTTGGTGTTGAAGGCGCAGAAGGGTGCGACGAAGTTAGTTGTGTAATTTATAAAAAATTATGTGCGTTACTATCGTCATTCCTGCGTAGGCAGGAATCCATTTTGATAGTTTATGGATACCTGCTTTCGCAGGTATGACGGTGGATTTTCCTATCGATTTAATTAGGGAATGCTGAATGAAAATTTTTAAAGTGCTTTTCTATTTATTAACTTTAATGTTTGCCTTATTGGGCTTGATTATTACTTTTTCATACCTTGTGTCTTTAAGTGATTGTCCAAACTCTACATGTGCCAAGGCAAAAGCTAATTTGCTTGCTCATGAAGTTGCAATAAGGTCTTTTGAAAAAGATATGGGAAGATTCCCCACTTTTCAAGAAGGGTTATCCGTGTTGGTGTTTTCTAATGAAAGTCAAAAGTTAGGAAATACCTATAACAAACATGGATATTTAGAAAAACTGGTTAAAGATCCATGGGGGAATGATTATCAATATGCCACTACTGATAATGGTAAAACTGCAATTATTTGGTCGAGTGCGGATGAATCTTGTTACGGGGTAAGTCTTGGCCGAGAAATTAAGTCTGCTTCCGAAAAATATTAAAAATTTTAGAAATAGAAATAATTAATTTTTTTGAAATAGTAGGTTGAGTTGTATGAAGACACTAAAAATGGTTTCTAAACTTATCGTTTGTATTTTTGCATTGATTGGATTGGCAACACCATTTTTACCACTGAGAATAGATGAATCCAATCGCGATTGTTTTGAAAACAGTGCGGATCTAGCAGCTCTTCAAACAGCAACAAAAATGTTTTCTATGCAAATGGGTAGATTCCCAACTTCCGAAGAAGGACTGTCTGTGTTGGTGTTAAGTGAAAGCAGCAAGAAATTGGGCGATAAATATAGTGATCGAGGATATATAGAGTATGTGCCCAAAGACCCTTGGGGTAACGAATACCAATATTTAGTCTTGGACGATGGTCAGAAAGCTATTATATGGTCTGGTTTAAACGAAGCCTGTATGGGTGTTAATTTTGTTCGGGAAGTTGAATTGTTTTCTGCTGGAAATCCATTTCCATAATTTTTTGATATTAATAATATTTTCGCTTCAAATTTCCATTAAAGTAAGATTCAAAGCGATTTTTAATTTCATCCGCCTCATCCTGCATCCCTATTTTCGTCGTGATATCAATCAGTTCTTTAACTTCTGTTTCAAAGTCTGAGTTGATCTCCTGGATTGTGCGAGTTGATGACTTCGCTCTGAACCAGCTTAGGTCAAGTTCTCTCCGATGACGAATATTTTCGTATTTAAATATGGGGTCATTCAAATATTTTTTCACTACATCGAATTGCTTTTCTTCAACAAGAAGTTTTTCTGTAATAAGATAAAATCTTTTCGCATTGTCTGGAAGTTTTTTATCTACAGTTAAAAATGTATCGATTGTTTCTTTGTTTTTACCAATATACCTATTGATTGCTGCGTATTCTTGGAAAACATCAAATGATTTTTCGCCCGAGAGTATCAATGATTTTCGTTCGCTTGACATTTTAACCAATGCAGCATGAGCTGGTGGGTATACTTTGCCGAGATCAGCCCAGCTAGATAAGCCATAAGAGGTTCTTACGGCGCCCAATCGCGGTGATTTTTTTGATTCCTCAAAAAAATATTGATGCTCTTCAAATGCTTTTTGATATTGTTTATCTTCAATCAGTTTGTATATATATTTTAAATATTCAGTATCAACGTTGGCTTGTGCAAAGTTGATACTAAAAAATATTGTAATAAAGACGGATATAATTTTTTTCATACCAATGCCTTTGTAAGTGGGGTGTTGAATAGATAGCTAGCCAATCTCAATACAACTGACTTGTTTGAGGCTCAAAATAAAGGCAGCTCACGCTGCCTTTATTTTTTCTTACTTCAAAGGTTTATATTTCATTCGCTGAGGCTGAGCATTTTGGCCTTTGCGCTTGACCAAATCCTCGTGGTAATCGGTGTAGTTGCCCTCAAAGAAAACAATATCCGAATCACCTTCGTAAGCGAGAATGTGCGTTGCGATACGGTCGAGGAACCAGCGGTCGTGCGAGATTACCAGTGCGCAGCCGGGGAATGACAGGATTGCATCTTCCAATGCACGCAGTGTTTCAATATCGAGATCGTTTGAAGGTTCGTCGAGTAATAAAACATTCGCGCCTTGTTTCAAGGTGTTGGCCAAATGCAAACGGCCGCGTTCACCGCCAGATAATTCGCCAACACGTTTTTGTTGATCGGCACCTTTGAAATTAAATCGACCAATATAGGAACGTGATTGCACTTCATAGTTGCCAATTTTCAAAATATCGGCGCCGCCGGAAATGGCTTCCCAAACGGTTTTATTATTTTCCAAATTGTCGCGGCTTTGATCGACGAACGCGACTTTTACTGTTTCACCGATAGTGACTTTTCCGCTATCGGGTTTTTCAACACCAGCAATCATGCGGAAGAGGGTGGATTTACCGGCGCCGTTACCGCCAACAATTCCAACAACTGCGCCTTTCGGAATTATGAAGGACAAGTTATCAATTAATAAGCGATCACCATAACCTTTGGATACGTTTTCGAATTCGATAACTTTATCACCCAGTCTTTCACCCGGCGGAATATAAATTTCGTTGGTTTCGTTACGCGCTTGAAATTCTTGTGATTGCAATTCATCAAAACGTGCAAGACGCGCTTTGCTTTTTGCTTGTCGGCCTTTTGGGTTTTGTCGCACCCATTCCAATTCTTGTTTCAAGGCTTTTTGATGCGCAGCTTCTGTTTTTTGTTCTTGTGCTAAACGTGCTTCTTTTTGTTCCAGCCAGCTGGAGTAATTGCCTTCGTATGGAATGCCATGACCGCGGTCGAGTTCAAGAATCCAACCAGCCGCATTGTCGAGGAAGTATCGATCGTGCGTAATCGCTACCACTGTGCCGGTGAATTTTTGCAAAAATTGTTCGAGCCAATAAACCGATTCCGCATCCAAATGGTTGGTGGGTTCGTCGAGCAATAACATGTCGGGGCGCGAGAGCAACAAACGGCAGAGTGCAACACGACGTTTTTCACCGCCGGATAATTTGGTGACGTCTGCATCCCACGGTGGCAAACGTAAAGCGTCAGCGGCGACTTCCAATGTGTGACTTAAATTGTGCGCATCCCAAGCTTGAATAATGTCTTCACACTTGGCTTGTTTTTTTGCCAGATCATCAAAATCTGCATCGGGTTCAGCGTAAGCAGCGTAAATACGATCCAATTCTGCGAGGGCTTCAACCGCTTCGCGCACACCGTCTTCCACATTGCCTCGTACATCTTTTGCCGGGTCTAATTGTGGCTCTTGCGGCAAATAACCCACTTTAATGCCTGGCATAGGGCGAGCTTCACCATTAAAGTCTTGATCAACACCTGCCATAATTTTGAGCAAGGTGGATTTACCGGAACCGTTCAAACCCAATACGCCGATTTTGGCGCCGGGGAAAAATGACAGAGAGATATCTTTAAGAATTTCACGTTTGGGCGGAACAATTTTGCCTAAACGATGCATGGTATAAACATATTGAGCCATGAGATCAGACCTTGGTTGGTGTGAATGAAAAAATGATGCCGCTACTATAAAGAAAACCCGACGTGAGTAAAAGCTGCAGAACCGGCGTGATATTTATCCTATAGTTTCAATTTACCAATTTTTAATTTATACAGTAATTTTTGTTGGTCCGGATGAAGTGTTCTTTTGGAAAGAACAACAAAAATAATAAAACTAAATGCTGAAACACTAATAGCGATAATCGGATCATACAGTAGTAGAAGCAAAAAAATAATTGATATCGATACTATGCCCGAGATAATTCGATGTTTGAGATGCACTAATCGACAGGTATATTTCACAATCAATCCAATTGCAAATGCAGGGGAAACAAAAATCCACATAGGCATAGATTCAAATGAAAACAGCATGGGTATAAAAAATAACAATGTAGAGAAAAACGTAATCAGAGGCGCTAACAGTATTCGTTGTTCTTTAAATATTATTTTCAGCGCTACAACCTCTGGATTTTCCATCGAGTTGGTATTGCCTATTAAATTACTTTCGGGTGTTGTATATATGTTATTCATTGTTTATATCAACCCACAAAGTTTTGGTTCTACTTAATTTGTCATGCAATGTTTGACGTTCGGGATTGGTATAGATCCACCAGTAGCCAATGCCAAAACACAAAAGAGAAAAAGGAGCGATAACACAGCGCAAAAAGGCTTGTCGATAGTCAGGGTATTGATTGTGTTGATTTAAAATTTTCAGGTTCCAGGTTTTCATGCCCAGTGTTTGTCCTGATCGTGTCCAGAAAAAACAAAAAAATCCCGCAAGCGTTAATATCCAGCCTGTAAATACCACCAATTTAAAATGACCCCAATTCACTGGTTTGCCTTGTTCGGGAGCACCGTTGAATAAAACATTAATGCCAATTGCGATGGCGTAATACAAAAAACTCACCGCAATAATCAATAAAAAGTCATAGACCATAGCAGCGAAACGCCGCCATAAACTGGCAGGAGGATAAGTATTTTCAGTCATAAGTTCATACTATGTAGCGAATAACCCAGGGGTTGTCATTTTTCGGCATTGTGCCTATGCCGATGCTGCCTTCACCTTGCAGGGGAAATTCTTCACGGCGTAAATAAATCGGTGTTTGATCGTAAGCATTAACATGAGTGCCATTGGTTGAGTGATCAATCAATACATATTTGCCACGGCGAAACTCAATATGGCAATGCTCGCGCGACGCCAATTCACTTTCGATAATCAAATGACATTTCTCTTTATCGCGACCGATTTTAAAGGGAGTTTGTGAAGGCAGTATCTGAATTTGTTTTCCCTGAGCTTCCAGTATCAATTGAAATTTTTCAACAAAACCTGTCAGTTCCTGAATGGGCATCACCATAGTGGCACGATTATTTTTACCGGCTTGTTCCCATTCAATTCGATAAATAACGGTTTTTTCTGTTTCACCTTTGATGCTGACCCGATCAAACATTTGACAGTCTTGTTGCAACGGATGACCGAGATGATCAACCAGTGATTGGGTAACAACAATTTGATTCGCGCGTGCGATATGCGCAACGTATGCAGCATCGTTAACCGTATCACCAAAAACATCTGTCGGGCTTAGTAAGGTATCTCCAAAAGACATGCCGATACGAATCCCAAGATTTTTTAACTTGGGTTCACGCATGCAGCGCATTTGAATCGCGATTGCTGCTTCACAGGCTTGGTCAGCTGTGTCGAAGCGCGCCATGATTTCATCACCGATGGTTTTTACAACATTACCTTCATGCACAATCGTGATCGTCGTCATGAACTGTACAGCATCATCAATAATCGCTTTGGCTTCTTCATTGCCAAGGCGTTTGTATAACGCAGAGCTACCGGAAACGTCCGCAAACATAATGGCTTGTGTGCAATTGGTTTGGGTCATGGTGATGGGGAAATGCTCGTTATTGGATGTTGTTTGTAGTGGGCATCTTAAGCATTTTTGCAAAAAAATTCTGCACAAATAAAAAAGCCCGCAAAGAATGCGGGCTTTTTAGCGTTTTGGTGCCAGTGGTCGGACTCGAACCGACACGCTTTTAAGGGCGCCGGATTTTGAATCCGGTGCGTCTACCAATTCCGCCACACTGGCGATGTGGGCGGCATTGTAATGATTTAACCTGCCATGTCAAACCATTTGTTGGTTTTTTCCCGCTGCAAATTCGGTTACCCTTGCCGCCCTTATTTTTCAGCACAAATTGCCTTATGCAGCGTCAGGATTTTTTCTATTCATTACCCGATTCGTTGATTGCGCTCACGCCTGCAACCGAGCGTACACAAAGCCGTCTTTTATGTCTGGATGGGCAAACGGGCGAAATCCAACATAAGCAATTTGTGGATTTGTTAGGGCAGGTGAACCCTGGCGACTTGTTGGTGTTTAACGATACCAAAGTGATTCCTGCGCGTTTATTTGGTCAGAAAATCACCGGTGGGCAAGTGGAAATTCTGGTGGAACGAATTCTGGATTCCCATAGAGTCCTCGCACATACGCGAGCCAGCAAAGCGCCGCTACCGGGATCTGTTATTTGTTTGGATGACAAACGCACCAAGCTCGAAATGATTACCCGTCATGATTCGTTGTTCGAATGGAAATTTTGTGGAGAAGAAACTGCATTACAAGTCATGGAAAGAATCGGGCATATGCCATTGCCGCCCTATATTGATCGTGCTGATCAACAAGTGGATCGCCAACGTTATCAAACGGTTTATGGCAAACATCAGGGCGCAGTTGCGGCTCCGACAGCGGGTTTGCATTTTGATGAAAAACTCATGAATTTACTGCAAGAAAAAGGTATCGGTGTTGCTTATGTCACCTTGCATGTGGGCGCAGGTACTTTTCAAAATATGCGCGTGGATAATATTCAGGAACACAAAATGCACAGCGAATGGATGTCGGTTACGGATGAAGTTTGTCAAAAAATTATGGCAACCAAAGCCGCAGGTAAACGTGTTATTGCAGTGGGGACTACCAGTGTCAGAAGCCTGGAAACCGCCGCGCAAAGATCGGATTTTTCATGGATGGATGGAAACAAACAAGGCGATGTTTTACAGGCATATCAAGGCGAGACAGCGATTTTTATTTATCCTGGCTATCACTTTCGTTTGATTGATGCCTTGGTCACCAATTTTCATTTGCCGGAATCGACTTTGATAATGTTGGTGTCGGCATTTGCAGGATATCAGCGAACTTTTGCGGCATATAAAGTCGCAGTGGAAGAACAATACCGATTTTTTAGTTATGGCGATGCCATGTTTATTACGCGGAATCCGGTTGCGGATTTGGATTTTCCAAAAACCCCCTCTCCCTAACCCTCTCCCACAAGGGGAGAGGGGACAGATATGACTCCGTAATAATTATGTGGGGAGTCGGCTCCCTCGCCCCTTGTGGGAGAGGGCGGGGGGAGCGGGGGGAATTTATACACAAGAGACAACTATGACCCAACAATCCTTCATGACCTTCGAACTCGACAAAACCAGCGGTAAAGCACGTCGTGGTCGTTTGAAATTTCCACGTGGTGTGGTCGAGACACCTGCGTTTATGCCAGTCGGGACTTACGGCACAGTAAAAGGCATGACGCCTCAAAATGTGGTGGATATAGGTGCTCATATCATTCTTGGGAACACCTTCCATTTGATGTTGCGCCCGGGAACAGAGGTAATCAAAAAGCACGGCGATTTGCACGATTTCATGCAATGGCACGGGCCGATCCTCACTGACTCGGGTGGTTTTCAGGTATTTAGTTTGGGTAAGTTACGCAAGATTACGGAAGAGGGCGTCACTTTCAAATCGCCCATTAATGGCAGCAAAATTTTTATGGATCCGGAAATTTCCATGCAGGTTCAGCGTGATTTGGGATCTGACATAGTGATGATTTTTGATGAATGCACCCCATATCCGGCAACGCCCGATCAAGCGCGAAAATCCATGGAATTATCATTGCGTTGGGCGAAGCGTTCAAAAGATGCACATGGCGATAACCCTTCAGCATTGTTCGGCATTATTCAGGGCGGAATGTATGAGGGGCTGCGCAGTGAATCTCTGAAAGGTTTGGTAGAAATTGATTTTGATGGTTATGCGATTGGTGGTTTGTCAGTAGGCGAACCCAAAGAGGATATGTTGCGCATTCTCAATTACCTTACGCCCGAGATGCCGCAAAACAAACCGCGTTATTTAATGGGTGTCGGTACACCGTCAGACATAATCGAAGCTGTGCGTCGCGGTATTGATATGTTTGATTGCGTGATGCCCACACGCAATGCGCGTAATGGTCATCTTTTTACTTTTCAAGGAGTAATCAAACTGCGCAATGCCAAATATCGCGATGACACTGGACCGCTCGATCCCACTTGTGACTGCTATACCTGCCGCAATTTCAGCCGCAGTTATCTGCATCATCTGGATAAATGCAATGAAATGCTGGGTGCGCAATTGAATACCATTCACAACTTGCGTCACTACCAATTGTTGATGAGTAAAATCCGCGAAGCGCTTGCAGAAGATCGTTTTGATGCTTTCGTTACGGATTTTTATCAACAACAAGGGTTGGAAGTGCCTGCTGTGACCCCATAGTGTGTTTGCTTGCTTGATCTGGCTATAATGCCCGCCCGCTTACGCCCCTGATAACAGGGTGTCTGATAATAGGAATAACTATGTTAAATCGATATCCATTGTGGAAATACCTGGTGTTGGTGATGGTCACCGTTATCGGGTTCATCTATTCCATACCCAACATATATGTACCTGATCCTGCTGTGCAGATTTCTACCCATTCGTCAGCCGCGGTTGTCACTGAAACTGATTTAACCAAAATTGAATCAGCCCTGAAAACGGCTGAAATTGATTATTTTGGCGCAGTGATTGATGGCAGGACTGCATTGGTGCGCATGAAAAATCGCGATCAACAAATGTTGGCGCGCAAGGTAATTCAAAAATCACTTGGGGATAGTTTTGTGGTCGCTATGACGAATGCACAGACTACACCTGCCTGGCTACAGTCACTGCACGCCGAACCTATGAAGCTGGGTTTGGATTTGGCTGGTGGTGTGCATTTTTTGATGGAGGTCGATACGGTATCGGCTATTACCAAACGTCAGGAAATCAATGCTGACGAAATGAAAGAAAAGTTGCGCAAGGAAAAAATTCGTTACATCGGTATTTCTCATGATAAGGACAATCAGATTATCGGTCGTTTTAAAACAGCGGAAGCACGTGATCAGGCTATATCCGAATTACGCTCTGATTATCAACAACTGCAGTTCCTTACACCTGATCAGGAAGACACGGAATTTACTTTTGTTGCCAGTTTCACTGAAGTCGGCATTAAAGAAATTGAAGATTATGCAATTGAACAAAACCTGGTGACTCTGCGTAATCGCGTCAATGAATTGGGTGTGTCAGAACCGATTGTGCAACGCCAGGGTCGTGGTCGCATTATTGTGCAACTGCCCGGTGTGCAAGATCCGGCAGAAGCAAAACGTGTGATTGGTAAAACGGCGAACCTTGAATTTCGTTTGAGTGCTGATACCAATACTCCGACTATGAATCGTGAAGAATTTCAGCGTAAAGATGAAGTTGAACAAGCGCGCAGGGGAAATGCAGTACTTGAACGCCAAATTATTGTGACAGGTGATAGAGTCAGTGGTGCTCGTGTCGGATTGACGCAGGACAATACTCCGGCAGTTAATATCAATCTGGATAAACAGGGTGGTGACAAAATGTATTTCACCACCAATAAAAATATCGGCCGTCCTATGGGTATTTTGTTTATCGAATACAAAAACCGTACAGAGATTGTCAAAAATGCGGCGGGCGAAGATGTTGAAAAAAATGTCCAGTATGTTGAAAAGAAAGTTATCAATGAAGCGACCATCCAGGGAGCTTTTGGTCCCAGTTTCCAAATTACCGGTTTGAACGAGCGTGAAGCTGCGGAATTGGCGCTGTTGTTGCGAGCAGGTGCCCTGGCAGCTCCCATGCATTTTGTGGAAGAGCGGGTAATAGGCCCATCATTGGGTGCAGAAAATATTGCTAAAGGTGTTGACGCAACCCTGTGGGGATTCTTTTTGGTTGTGTTGTTTATGTTGGGCGTTTACAAAGTGTTTGGTTTGTTTGCCAATATTGCACTGGCAATCAACTTGTTAATGATGATGACTATATTGTCGATTTTTGGTGCAACACTGACATTGCCGGGTATTGCAGGAATTGTATTGACCATTGGTATGGCGGTTGATGCAAACGTGTTGATTCATTCGCGTATTCGCGAAGAATTAAAAAATGGTGCATCTCCCCAACAGGCAATTTATTCCGGTTATGAAAGAGCCTATATCACGATTCTTGATGCGAATTTAACTACCCTGATTATCGGTGTTATTCTTTTCATCATAGGCACCGGGCCGATTAAAGGTTTTTCCATTACCTTGATGGTAGGAATCTTGACCACACTTTATACCTCTGTGACTTGTAGCCGTGCGCTCGCCAATCTGGTTTATGGTGGCCGCAAAAATCTGCAAAAAATTCATATATAAGAGACAAATACCATGGCTAAGGAATTACGAATTATTGATTTTATGGGTGTAAGGCATTACACCTCTGCAATATCTATTTTGTTTGTGGTTATTTCTGTTGTTGCTTTGGCTGTTAAAGGTCTGAATTTTGGTTTGGATTTTACAGGCGGAACCCAGATAGAAATCCAACTGAATAAAACAGCTGATCTGGATCAGGTTCGGTCTGTGCTGGCTCAGGAAAATATTAAAAACCCTGTGGTGCTTTTGTTTGGTTCTGATCAGGAAGTCATGATTCGCACACAGGATCAAATGATTGAAAAAGCCAAAGAGAAATTGGCTGCGCAATTGACAGCTATCAATCCGCAAATAACGCTTGATGCGATAGAAAGGCCGGGTCGTACACATGACGGCTATGCCAGTGCGCTGGTAATCAGTAATGCAACAGCTGACGTTATTCAACAGAAGGCAGTTTTTTCGACTGAGTACGGTCGTGTTATCTATGAAACACGTGATGGAAAGTTATTGGTGATTGTTGAAAAGCCAATCGAAACGGTTTACTTGTTCCAGATTATTCACGCTATTGAAAAGGCAACTGATTCCGAAATCGAGTTGCTCAGCAGTGAATTCGTCGGCCCCCAAATTGGCGATGAATTACGTGACCAAGGTGGTCTGGGCATGCTCGCTGCATTTGCTTTAGTGTTTTTATATGTTGCAGTTCAGTTCCAATGGAAATTTTCGGTTGGTGCCATTATTGGTTTGGTGCATGACGTTGTCATCACATTGGGAGTTTTTGCTATTTTTCAATGGGATTTTGATTTAACCGTATTGGCCGCAATTCTCGCACTGATCGGTTATTCGATTAACGATACTATCGTTATTTACGACCGTATTCGTGAAAGTTTCAGGGTGTTGAGAAAAATGCATCCGCATGAAGTGATCAACATTTCAATCACCCAAACATTGGGACGAACCATAATGACGTCCATGACTGTTTATATAGTATTGATTTGTCTTTACTTTATTGCTGGCGAGACACTACAGGGTTTTTCATTGGCATTGATTATAGGCATACTCGTGGGTACATATTCGTCAGTTTATATTTGTGCAAATATTACGGCGGCATTGGGAATTACCAAAGAAGATCTTATGCCGAAGCTTCCTGAAAATTCTGAAGCTGACAGTATGCCTTGATGACAATATTTGATTTCCTAGCAGCGCCAATTGGCGCTGTTTTGTTTTTATGGGTGTAAAATTTATTGCTGGAGTTCACAAGCCAACAGGATTGGTTTATCGTCTGATCCAGTCCAAAAAACCAAAATAAGAATTACCACTATGCATGATCCGATTATTTTCAGTCGCAGTATTGTTGAAAGCAATGACATAGAGTTACTGCGATCCACAATCAAACGTTTCCAGCGCATTTTTAATGGCACTGGTTATGGCTTTTGGGAATGGAATCTGGATACACAGCATATTGAGTGGTCTGGTGGTTTTTGGGAAAGATTGGGTTATGGCCCTGAAGATTTGGCCGATATCAGTGATGCAAATAAAGTTATCAGTTATATGCATCCGGATGATCGCGATTATGCAATTAATGCGGCGCGTGTTCATCTGCGCGATGGCAAGCAACTCGATATCACTTATCGTATAAGGACAAAACAGGGCGAATACATTTGGACACAAGTTCGCGCCGATTCTTTGCGCGATGAATCCGGACACGCCTATATAATGTCTGGAATTAATTTTGATATTACGGACATCAAAAAAGTTGAATCGGCATTGCGCGATAGTGAAGCCAGGCAAATCCGTATTGTACAAGCATCAAATGACGGTATTTGGGAATGGTATCCCAACCGTGGCGGCTTTCATTTTTCGCATCGTTGTTGGGAATTGTTGGGATACAGTGATATCGATGATGTAGTGACTAACGGTGAGGATAAATTAAAAGTTTGGCGCACCCATATTTATCCGGAGGATTTGTATAAATTCGACAGCGCATTAAGTGATCACATCACCACTCATGCCCCTTTCGATGTTGAATATAGACTGGTAAATGTTCACGGAGAAATTCGTTGGGTCAGGGCAAGAGGAAAAGCAATTTTTGATAGTCATGGAAATTTGGAAGTTATGTCAGGGAGCAATATGGATATTACAGAAGTAAAACGCGCTGAAGAAAAAGTCATTCAGGCAAAAGAAGTCGCTGAGCGGGCAAACAAAGCGAAATCACAATTTTTATCAAGTATGAGCCATGAATTGCGCACTCCTCTTAACGCTATTCTTGGATATACGCAATTATTTTCCTATGACGGTAATCTTAATGAGGAACAGTTAGGTAGCCTGCGTGAAATCAGAAAAGCGGGTGAGCATTTGCTGCAATTAATTAACGATGTTCTGGATTTGGCAAAAATTGAATCCGGCAACATGACAGTTTCACTTGAGCCCGTGTTGCTTTCCCGTATCATCCCCGAATGCCTCACGCTGATGCAGCCACAGGCGGACGCTCGTGCCATAAAATTGCACACACATCTACAGGATCTTGATCAACATTATGTAATAGCAGATCACATTCGTATCAAACAGGCATTATTAAATTTAATGAGTAATGCAGTTAAATATAATCATGTGGGTGGTGAAGTAGAACTCAGTTTGCATCAGCCACAACACAATCGAATTCGCATTCAAGTCAAAGACACAGGCCAGGGAATTCCACTTGCCCGTCAGTCAGAAGTATTTCAACCGTTCAACCGACTCAGTGCAGAAAATTCTACTATCGAAGGTTCAGGTGTCGGCTTGGTGATTACCAAACAATTAGTGGAAATGATGGAAGGCACCATGGGATTTATCAGTCAGGAAAATGTAGGTTCAACTTTCTGGATTGATTTACCGCTGGCAGATGACTGGAATAAAGATAAAAGTGTCACTTTACCCCGTTTTGATGAAATATATCCGGATCAGTTAATTCTGGAGCAGCAACATCGCGTTTTATACATTGAAGACAATCACAGTAATATTCGTTTGATGCAACAAATTTTTTTACGATATCCATTGCTGGATCTGGATATTGCTGAAGAAGCATTTTTGGGAGTCTACAAAGCGCGAAGTATAAAATTCGATGTAATCATTCTCGATATCAACTTACCGGGCATGGACGGTTATCAAGTATTGGAAGTATTAAAAAACGATCCAACAACCAAAGACATTCCCGTTATAGGCCTCTCCGCCAATGCCATGCCATACGACATTGAAAAAGGAAAAAACTCGGATTTCTTTGATTATTTGACAAAACCGGTAGAGATTAATCGGTTGGTGAATACCTTGAGTAGAATTTTGTGTGGTAAATAAAAACTCAAGAATTAAATGAAACTTGGTTCGTAGTTTTTTTTATAATTTCATCACGCAGTTATATAAAATCCAAAAATAATAATTGACAAATGTCATCGGGGGGGGGTAGTCTTCCTATCCGAAAGTAAGTCAGGGATCAGACTATATCCTGTCGCAAAATTCCTTTCTTGTTGTATTTCACTTCAAATTTCTATTGCTGGGCTGTGAAAGCTGGTGCTGGAATCTATTAATCGTTTTTTGGGATAGTTTTAATCTGGAGTTTTCATAAATGAAAAAATATCTACTGGGATTTATGTTGCTGTTGGCCACCCTGTCTTTTAATGCTTTTTCTGGGAATCAAGTTTGTTATCCAACGGGTCCAAACCAATGGACTTGTATTGAATACTATACCCCAGGTAATTTAGGTGCTTTTGGGCCGCCGGGTAGTACTGTCAACAATGGAATGACCACAAACTCAACCACTTACAGTAATGAAGCATACGCAGCAAAACAAGCTGCAGAATCTGCCGCTAAAAAAGCAGAAGCAGAAGCAAAGAAGAAATACTGTAAAGATAATGGTTATCCTACTTCAGCTCCTTTTTGTGCGGAGCAGAAAGATGCGAAGAATAAGTGCCTTCAAGCTTCTAATGCATCATCATTATTGTGTGAGCTTGATGCTGCGCAAGTTTTATCCGATAAAGTATATTCATGCAGTTTTGTGATTTTCAATGATAATGCTTTAGCACAATGTAATCTGGCTGCCACTACTGATAATGCCGCTCGTTTAAAAGTGTGTAGTGTAAATAAAACGCTTGGAGATGATTACTGCAACAATAACTTTTGATCTTAGGTAAGTTATTTTCTTATATGAACTTTGCTCAATTAAATTCTTCGAGTTGAGCAAAGTTTAATTGGTGAGGTTATTATATGTCTAATGTATTTGATATTATAGCGATGAGTATACTTATAATTGGCATATGGTTTGTCCCAATATGCGAAATTTATTGGTCGAAAAAAGTTTCTCGACAAGAAAAATTTTTGTGGATATCTGCCTGCATTTTTCTTTCATGGTTTTCTTGGATATTGTTTTATTTTTTTGCTCCTCTATTGGATAAAAAGGATCAGTCTAGATGAAAAAAATAATCTTTATCATTTCAATAGTGTCTCTAAGTGTACTTGGCTATTTCGCTTTTTTTAAAGATGCTGGGAAAAATAGTGAGCAGGAGCTTACGGTAAAACAGCCTTCTCACCAGGATGGCTTAGCTACAACGCAAAAAGATAAATCGTCAAGCTCTTCTGAAATCAG
>CAMLML010000007.1 GCA_946481095.1 uncultured Cellvibrio sp. | reverse complement strand
TTCAAAAAATGATCCCATGTAGGGCGGGTCGCGACCCGCGTGTTGAGATTTTCGCAAGAACACGCGGGTCACGACCCGCCCTACAACAATCGTTTTGCACAACACCTGAATTTAATTCTTTCAATGCAAAAACCCTTCCCTCTTTATTTCTTTTGAAAAATACACTGCAAAAAAATCTTCGCTATACGTCAAATGCCCCATCCCCGTGAGTCATTTATCGAATGGTTTCAACAAGCCGTCGCGCCTAGATTGGCGCCAAGACTTGTTGCCTTTTTCAATCCACCCCTCGGCGAAACTGGTTTCGAGTCCCTCATTTAAACCGTTTGTTTTTTTCGATAGCCAGCAGAGGAAACATCATGAAAGCATCCCCCCATATAAAACGATTTTTTGATTGGAAATCCTGTTTGTCTGTACTCGCCGTTTCTTTTGCTGTTGGTTCAGCGCAGGCTGCGGAAGTCAACACAACCGGATTGGCAGTAACCGACACCACAGTGAAAGTCGGTATTTTGCACTCGGTAACCGGCACTATGGCAATCAGTGAAACCGGTTCTGTGCAAGCCGAAAAATTAGCAATTGATCAAATCAATGCGATGGGCGGTGTGCTCGGTCGCAAAATTGAATTTATTCAGGAAGACGGTGCGAGTGACTGGCCAACCTTCGCTGAAAAATCCAAAAAATTATTGGTGAACGACAAAGTTGCGGCGGTATTTGGTTGCTGGACTTCAGCATCGCGTAAAGCCGTGTTGCCGATTTTCGAACAATACAACGGTATGTTGTACTACCCAACTTTCTACGAAGGTTTGGAACAATCGCCTAACGTCATTTACACCGGCCAAGAAGCGACTCAACAAATTATCGCGGGTATCGATTGGGTCACTAAAACCAAAGGTGCGAAATCATTTTACTTGTTAGGTTCAGATTACATATGGCCACGCACTTCAAACAAAATCGCACGCAAACACATTGAAAAATTGGGTTTGAGCGTTGTGGGTGAAGAATATTATCCACTGGGCCATACGCAATTTAACTCGGTGATCAACAAAATCAAATTGAAAAAACCCGATGTGATTTACGCGATTGTCGTGGGCGGTTCCAACGTGGCCTTCTACAAACAATTGAAAGCCGCCGGTATCGATATGACCAAAGAAAAACCACTGGTATTGACCATCTCCGTAACTGAAGACGAAATTCTCGGCATCGGCGGTGAAAATATGGTGGGCGCTTACGCATCCATGAAATATTTCCAAAGTTTGCCAAACGACAACAACAAAAAATTTGTTGAAGCTTTCAAAGCAAAATATGGCAAAGATATAGTGATCGGTGACGTAACTCAAGCCGCTTACTTGGGCCCATGGTTGTGGAAAGCAGCAGTTGAAAAAGCGGGATCATTTGATATCGATAAAGTACGCGCTGCATCGCCCGGCATTGAATTGACTACTGCACCGGAAGGTTACGTGAAGATACATCCTAATCACCACCTCTGGTCAAAAACCCGTATAGGTCATGCACGTACCGATGGTCAATACGATGTAGTGTTTGAAACCAAAGATTTGATCGAGCCAGATCCATTCCCGAAAGGTTATCAATAATTGAATTGGCCACCTGTTAAAAGCAGGTGGCCAATTTCGGTTGTGCGGTTTGATTGGCAGTAACAGATGAAAATTTTTAAAAGCAGTCGAAGAAGTTTTTTAGCAATTAATTGAGGACACGACTATGTTCGCAGAATACAGCTCCTCGGAATTATTATCGATCTTCGCCATGCAAGGTGTGGCGGGATTGATTTTATTTTCGGTGTTTGTGTTGATGGCTCTCGGTCTCGCCATTATTTTTGGGCAAATGGGTGTCATCAATATGGCGCACGGTGAATTTATGATTCTCGGTGCTTACGTTACTTATTTAACATCCAACCTTTTTTCAACTTATCTACCCGATCTTTTCAGTATCTATTTTATTTTAGCGATGATTCTCGCCTTTATTGCCGCTGGCGCTTTAGGCGCGCTGGTGGAATGGGGAATGATCCGACATCTTTATAATCGCCCACTGGACACATTACTCGCCACCTGGGGATTAAGTTTAATTCTGCAACAACTTTATCGCAGCGTGTTTGGTGCACGCGAAGTGGGTGTGACCCTGCCCGATTGGTTAATGGGTTCTTATCAACTCACTGAAACCATTGAATTACCTATTAATGGTTTATTTGTGATGAGTCTTGCCATAGGTATTTCAGTTGCCGTCGCGATTTTAATGTACAAATCCACCTGGGGAATTCAAGTGCGCGCCGTTGTACAAAATCGTGCAATGGCCGGTGCAGTTGGCATCAACACCACAAAAGTTGATCGCATTACATTTGCATTGGGTTGCGGCATCGCGGGTGTTGCCGGTAGCGCATTTACCATGATTGGTTCCACCGGCCCAACATCCGGGCAACTTTATATTGTGGATACATTTTTAGTGGTGGTGTTCGGTGGTGCATCGAGTTTGTTCGGCACAATCGCCTCCGCATTTGGTATTTCGCAAGCGCAATCGACTATGGAATTTTTCATGAGTGGTTCAATGGCAAAAGTTCTCACACTCTTGTTCGTAGTATTTATTTTGATGCTGCGCCCACAAGGTTTGTTCACTTTGAAAGTTCGTCGCTAAGAGGAGTATTGATTATGTCGTATCAAGGTATAGCGTCAATCTTTCCCAAAAAAGATTTATACAGTTACCTCATATTGGCGGCAATTTTGGTTGTTGTGTTGCCCATGTTTCTGGATATTTTTCGACTCAATCTCGTCGGCAAATATTTAACTTACGCATTCGTGGCCGTGGGTTTGGTGTTGTGTTGGGGATACGGTGGCATTTTAAGTTTGGGTCAGGGAGTTTTCTTCGGCCTGGGCGGATATGCCATGGCAATGTTTTTAAAACTGGAAGCGTCAGATCCTGAAAGCACCAAAATTCAATCCACTCCTGGTATTCCAGATTTTATGGATTGGAATCAGGTAACTGAGTTGCCATTTTTTTGGGAGCCCTTCCATAGTTTTAGTTTCACATTGGCCGCCATTATTGTGTTACCCGCATTGCTGGGTTACATCATAGGTGTTGCCATGTTTAAACGGCGCGTGGGCGGTGTGTATTTTGCGATTATCACCCAAGCTTTTGCTGCAATCCTGACGATTTTAATTATCGGCCAACAAGGTTACACCGGTGGCGTAAATGGAATGACTGATTTACGCACACTGCTCGGTTGGGATATTCGCACCGATTCCGCAAAATTAATTTTGTATTTTGTGTGCGTATTCTTTCTGTTTCTTTGTTTGTTCTTCGCGCAATTTGTTCGCAAAAGTAAATTGGGTCGCTTATTGGTTGCCATGCGCGATAAAGAAGATCGTGTAAGATTCTCCGGTTACGACGTCGCTAACTTTAAAATCTTTATCTTCTGTCTTGCCGGAGTTTTTTCTGCAATCGGCGGCGCACTTTTTACTTTGCAAGTAGGCTTCATGTCCCCCACATTGGTAGGCATAGTGCCTTCGATTGAGATGGTAATTTTCTGTGCAGTCGGTGGGCGGTTGTCAATCATAGGAGCCGTTTATGGAACACTTGTTGTCAACGCAGCCAAAACCAGTTTTTCAGAAAGTTTTCCTGAACTCTGGTTGTTTGCAATGGGTGGATTATTTATTGCAGTAGTCATGGCATTTCCCAACGGTCTCGCCGGAATTTATGAAACCTATGTTGCACCCAAAATCGAATCTTTCTTTCAAAAACTCAAAGCTAAAAAATTGCCAACACCAAAACCGGAAGAACCACCAGCTGTAGAAAAATCTCATGTAACCAACGAAAAAACCAGTCAACTGAGCGGAGGATTAGCACATGAGTAACAACACAGACTTTTTACTCGCTGTTGAAAGCTTAACGGTTTCTTTCGATGGATTTAAAGCAGTTAACGATCTGACCTTTTATGTCGATGAACACGAAATCCGTGTCATTATCGGCCCTAATGGTGCAGGAAAAACTACCGTACTGGATTTAATTTGTGGTCGCACCAAAGCCACAGAAGGCTCAATTAAATTTCGCAACCGCGAAATGACCACACTGCGCGAGCATGAAATAGTGAAAGCCGGTATTGGCCGAAAATTCCAAACACCGTCTATTTACGGCGATTTAACCGTGTTTGAAAATTTGGAAATTTCGTTTCCTCGTGGGCGTTCTGTCTGGGGTGCCTTGGCCTTCAAACGCGATGCTGAAGTCATCAGTAAGGTGAATGAAGTGGCGCAAATGATTTTTTTAAGTGATCAATTGGATAAACAAGCCGAGTTATTAAGCCACGGACAAAAACAATGGTTGGAAATCGGCATGTTACTAATGCAAGACCCGGAGCTTTTGATGTTGGATGAACCTGTTGCCGGTATGTCAGTCGGTGAGCGACAACAAACCGCTGAATTGTTGCGACGAATTATTAAAGACAGATCGGTGATTGTGATTGAACATGACATGCAATTTGTTGCGCAAATCGCGGATAAAGTCACAGTATTACATCAGGGGAAAATTATTGCAGAAGGCTCTGCTGAAAAAGTAAAAGCAGATCCAAAAGTGATTGAAGTTTATCTTGGCCATTAATTAATTCGAACGCCGTCATACCTGCACAGGCAGGTATCCATAAAAGAGGATTACATATGTTAGCCGTATCCAACTATAGAGTCAGTTATGGTCAAAGTGAGGTATTACACGGTTTGAATTTTGAAATAAAACCGCGCGAAATTGTTGCTGTTATGGGTCGCAACGGTATGGGTAAAACCACTTTGATGAAATCTTTGATGGGTGTCATTCCCAGTTCCGGCGGTAGCGTGTCACTCGAAGGCAAAGAAATGAGCCAACTCAAAAGTTATCAACGAGTTGAAAGTGGTTTCGGTTTTGTACCACAAGGCCGCATGATTTTTTCAAGCATGACAGTGCAAGAAAATATCGAAACCGGATTAACCACCAGTAAACAAAAATCGGTTCCAAAAGAACTTTACGATATGTTTCCGGTGTTACTGGAAATGCGCAAGCGTCGCGGCGGAAATTTATCCGGCGGGCAACAACAACAATTAGCCATTGCACGTGCACTTGCCAGTAATCCGAAAATGTTATTTCTCGATGAACCAACCGAAGGCATTCAACCTTCTATCATCCGGGATATGGGGCGCACACTCAAAACCATTCGCGATCAACGCGGCTTGTCGATTGTGGTTTCCGAACAAGTATTAAGTTTCGCACTGGATATTGCCGACAGAATTTTGGTCATCGAAAAAGGCGAAATCGTACACGAAGAATTACGCGAGACGATTAACGAAGCTAAAGTCGCCGCATATCTTTCGGTTTAACAATTTGAGATTTTAGGGCTGATCGACACTTGAGCTTACCAACCTTTAATTCTCCAGTTAAAGGTTGGGTTTTTTTATGAGGCTTATGACTTATTCGTTTCGGGAATCTGGAGGTTCAGCTCCCTCGGGTGGCGCGGGCATATTGTTGGGGCGACAAGCCAAAGTCAGCGAGCTTGACTCTTGATCTGATCTGGGTCGCGGTGCGACACAAACACCGTCCAACATCTCGTCATTGCGCCCGATAAAACTACAAGTATCATTTTCTTGCAGATTTTCACAGGCGGTAAAGGCTTCAACCGGAGGCCCTCGTCTTTCGTCCCGCGGTGGACGTTGCTGATCAGCGGCATAAACAGGAGTCAAGACCAAGTGCAACACAATAGCTATTATTGCCGCAACGTTGAAAAAAAACAGTTTGGATTTCATAAATTACCTCAGGTAGATCGTTAATGTCATTGCTAGGACTTAAACAATCTTTCCTGGTTCTCAACACAAATCAGCATTAACAATCTTTGCACAATTAATGATTCAGAGATCCACACCATCATTATCCCGCATCAACCGAACAATCCCACGAGATATCCAAATCATTAACCTGAACGGAAACTCAATAATATTGCCAATCAACTCAATCCAATCACCATCAACATGATGATCTTTTGGCCAAATCAAATAGGCTGCTAAAAAGCACGAAATAAGTGCAACCAACACCTTCCAATTAAAATCATTCAGAATCAAATCAAAGGTGAAGTAACATCCCATAAAAAACAGAAAAATCGAAATTACAATTCGGATGATATCCATATTTTTTACTGCACTTATTGTTTCGATTTTTTCACCCATTCTTGAACTGATGCCCTCTGCCATTGATACTTCGCATAAGCTGCAAGTTTCTCGGGCACAGTGTCACCATTTAATACCAATCGATTAAGCATTAAAGCCAAATCAGTATCGGCAATGCACCATTCACCGAAGAGATTTTGTTTGCCATCTTTTAATAATTCATCTGCAATAAAGAATAATTTCTTCGCCGCTTCTTGAGCTGATTCAGATAGTGGAGTGCTGACAGGTTTGTAGAAGATGACTTCGGTTGAGCGTTCCATGCGGATTGGCATTAAATCGCTGCGAATCCAGGCTTGAACTTGGCGGGCTTTGGCTTTTTCTTTAGCGGATGTTGGAAAGAGTTTTAAGCCAGGAAACGTTTCATCAACATATTCATCAATTGCGGAAGATTCCGATAAATAAAATCCATCGTGATCCAATAGCGGAACGCGGCTGGTTAAGGACATTTTTGAAAAACCGGCTTGGTATTGTTCGGCTTTGTGCAAATCAACAGTAATCAAATCAAAGGCTAATTTCTTTTCAGTCAAAGCAACAAATGCGGACATGGCATAAGGGCTGGTGTAACGAGCATCGACATAGAGTTTAAGTGACATGGGATTCTCCTTTGTTGAAATTCGGTCAACTATATCGGCAGCAGCCAGGATTGCCAACCGGATTGGTCTCGAATTATTGTTATACTGGTTCGAACTGCCTAGAATCCCCAAAGTTGTCACTCAATATTTCCCGAGATTCATGATGAATAAGAAAACAACCGGAGCAAGATTAAAAATTCAGGCTCGTCTGATGCTGGATGACGAAATTGCGTTCGGCCCAGGCAAAGCTGATTTACTGGATGCGATTCAAGCAACAGGTTCAATTTCGGCTGCGGGAAAACAAATGGGCATGAGTTATCGACGAGCCTGGATGTTGGTAGACAGTATGAACCGTTGTTTTCAACAACCGCTGGTTCAAACTGCAACGGGCGGCACGCAAGGTGGTGGAACCCAATTAACTGAAACAGGGTTAGATGTATTACAACGTTATCGCGTTTTGCAAAATGAAATTAATCAATTGTCGACTCAACATTTTGCGGATTTAAAATCTGTCTTGCGAAAAAAGCCGCTACCTTCAGCTTAATCCACTAAAAAACCACTGACTCCGAAGAAACGAATAACTCGAATTTCAGACTGTCGAAAAAAGGGACTTTTTCGACAAGCCTACAGGGATGTATTTACGGCGTGTCTGACATTTGAGTTATTCGTTTCAAACTTCGCGACCAACTCTCCGTCTTGAACAACCCACTGCGTATCCGTTAAATAATCCAATTCACTCAGTGCGTGAGTGACATAGATCATGGGGATTTTACATTCCGCATAAATTCGCAAAAAGAATGGCAATATTTGTTTTTTCAAACGTTCATCCAGTGCAGACAAGGGCTCATCCAACAATAACAATTCCGGTGAATAGAGCACTGCCCTGCCCAGCGCAACCCGTTGTTTTTCGCCGCCGGATAAAGCCGATGGTTTGCGATCCAATAAATTATTTAATTCCAATAAAATCACGATATTCTCCAGCGAAAACCGACGCTGGTCAGCTTGAATATTGTTAAACCCGTACAATAAATTTTGACGAACCGAAAGGTGCGGCAACAATTGCCCATCCTGAAACACCAAACCTATATGACGTTTGTGTGCAGGTACCCAGGTTTTTGATTGTTGTTCGAAGAGCATTTTTTTATTGAGTGAGATTAATCCCTGCTGTGGTTTTAATAAACCAGCGATTAAGGACAACAAGGTTGTTTTGCCACTGCCGGATGCACCGAATATCCCGGTAATAGGTGCAGATAAATTTTGTTTAACCTTGAGCGAAAAATCATCGCGCTGAAATGCAAAATCCAACTCAAGCACGACGAACTCCCAACCAGGCTTCTGCGCGGCGTGTTAATAGATTACTTAACAATAATGAGAAAAATGCCAATGCCAGACAAATCACAATTAAACGCATGGCCATAGCATCACCATCAATTTGGTGAGTCGCTGAATAAATCGCCAGCGGCAAAGTGCGGGTTTCGCCAGCAATATTGCCGACAAACGTAATAGTTGCACCGAATTCGCCGAGCGAACGACTGAACACCATAATCGACCCGATTAAAATCCCCGGTAACATTAACGGCAATGTGACACTCCACCAAACTTTAAACGGATTTGAACCCAGGGTACTCGCCGCCTGTTCCAATCGACGATCAATCATTTGCACCGATAATTTTGCGGCTTGTACCATTAAAGGAAACGCAATCACTGCAGCTGCTAAGACTGCACCCTTCCAATTAAAAGCCAGCTCAATATCAAAATGCTTTTTTAACCACTGCCCGGCTACGCCCTGGCTACCAAAAGTGACTAACAATAAATATCCAGGCACTGTAGGTGGCAATACCATAGGCATAAATAAAATGGCATCCAATGCGGATTTTCCGAAAAAATCCTTTCGTGCTAACAACCAGCCGAAAAAAATTCCGGGTAACAAACACAAAAGCGTTGCACAGATTCCCACTTTCGCCGAAAGCGCGAGCACTTGCCATTCTGCAGGAGTTAATATCAAGCTAATACCTTTTTATGAGTCCAAAAAATATTCGATTTCGTAGGGGCAGGCCCCTGTGCCTGCCCAGGGCGGCCACAGGGGGCCGCCCCTACAGAAAGATTATTTCACAACGAATCCGTAACGATTAAAAACTTCCGTCGCCTGATCCGATTGTAAAAATTCTAAAAATCTCTTTGCATCTTCATTGGCTTTTTTGGTTAAGGCAATTGGATAGACGATTGGCGAATGACTTTCTGCTGGAAAACGTGCAACCAATTTTACTTTTTTACTCATTTTCGAATCGGTTTCATACACTATCCCCAATGCACATTCACCTCGTTCAACAAATGCCAAAGCCGTGCGCACATCTTCTGTTCCTACCAATTGTGATTCGATATTTTTCCACCAACCAAAGTATTCCAAGGCCTGTTTAGCGTATTTGCCCACAGGTACATAAGCAGGTTCGCCGGTGCAAAGTTTGCCAGTTACATTCGCCGCAAGATTATATTCTTGCGTAAAATCAATATTGAATTTTCGATTCATGGGCGCAATAAAAACCAGATTATTACTCAATAAATCTTTACGTGTTTCCGAATTAATTAAATTACGTTTCTGTAAATAATCCATCCAATCTTTATCAGCTGAAATAAAAATATCAGCTGGCGCACCATTTTCGATCTGCTTCGCCAACGCCGATGAGCCAGCGTAGGAGGTTTTAATCCTGACGTCAGGATGTGCTTTTTCATAGAGTTTTGCCAACTCAGTTAACACATCGGTCAGGCTTGCAGCTGCGGATACTTTTATGTCGGCTGCCTGTGTTGCACCAACAAACAACCACTGCACCAACAAAGCGATAATTATTGGGGCATAAAATCGTTGAGAAAATTTAATCACAGTATTCACTCCAGCTAAAGGTGTCTTCGCCCATTCGATATGCATGATTGTATATAACGACAATAGCTGTCAATATCCGCCACCTGATTTATTAAGTTTTTTCAAACATCAGGCATATACCAATAGGAGTCAATTAATGAAACGCCTCATACCTCTAGTATTCACTGTTTTCGCTATAAGTTTTTTATCAGTTCATACTCAGGCCGATGCCACATCGGAAATTCTGGCCCAAAAGGGTTTAATTACGCTGGAAGAATACGAAAAGATTCGCAAGGCACAAGCAACTCAAGCGATTGTCGATACTACTGACGGATTAAAATTTACCACCGCAGATAAAAAATTTTCAGCACAAATAGGCACTATGCTGCAATTGGATATGGCTGGTTATGATAGCGATATAAAAGATAATATGGGTCGCGACTTAACCAATTCGGGATCAGAATTTCGGCGTGTACGTTTATATATGAACGGCACTTTTTCCAGTGTTTGGGATTATAAAACCGAAATCGATTTTGCCAACAACTCACAACTCATCGACGGCTATGTAGTTTATCGCGGATTTAAAACCAGCATTCCTACACAACTTACATTCGGCCATTTCAAAATTCCGTTTAGCCAGGAATCACTCATGGCAGATAAAGGCATGACATTCATGGAGCGCTCATTGCCTAACGCATTTTTAAATGCACGGGCACCCGGAGTCATGATGTCCGCTGGCCGTGATAATTGGAGTAGCGCATTGATGTTATTTGGCGAGCAAATTTCCAATACGAACAGCAATGTCAGCGATGAAGGTGGTGGTGCCAGTATGCGTTTTACCTGGGCACCGTTTATCGCCCCCGGTGCCAATTTGCATTTTGGTGTCGCCAGTAGCCTTCGTATACCTTCACAAAACAATACCAGTTTAAATACTTCACCAATTAGTTATACCGAGGCAGTACGCTTTCGTGCAAAACCTGAATCCAACATCAGCGAAATTCGTTTGGTTGATACCGGCAATATAGCAGATGTTGATAAAACCCAACTTTGGGGAATTGAATTCGCAGGCAGCTTGGGGGCTGCGGGTTTTAACGCAGAATTTATCAACACACAGATTCAACGCAAAAATTCGCGAGATAATTTGGAATTTTCCGGTTGGTATGCTCAAGCAACTTGGGCCATTACCGGTGAGCAACGTCTCTACAAAGGTGACAAAGGTTTATACGATGCCGTTAAACCTGCATCCGATTCCAGTGCGTGGGGAGTGGCTTTGCGTTTTTCTGAAATTGATTTAACTGATGGCCCATTGCAATTGCGCAACGCCGTTTTCACCCCGGAAATTAATGGTGGCGACCAACGTAATGCAACTCTGGCATTGAATTGGTACATCAACAGCTATTTGCGAAGCAGTATTAATTATGTGAAAGTTTTGGAAATCGAAGGTGGCAGTTATGCCGACAAAAATCTGGATGCATTACAGATGCGACTGCAACTTGCTTTTTAAATGATGATTCCAGTCCATACGTCAAATGACGTATAACTGATAGGAGTTTGTCGTATGGCTGCCAAGAGGAGATCGCCAGATACTGAACCTGAAACCAGTGTTAATCCTTAATGGACTGACACTGCCATATCAACACTTCAGGAGTCAGACCATGGCTGAAACAATCATCAAAATCGATCTAACAAAATCGCCTTACGAAAATGAAATGATTCACAACCGCTGGCATCCGGATATTCCTATGGCGGCTATGGTTAAACCCGGTGCTGATTTTATTATCGAGTGTTACGACTGGACCGGCGGGCAAATCAAAAATGATGATTGCGCGGATGACGTGCGTGATGTGGATTTGTCGCAAGTGCATTTTTTGTCTGGCCCCGTGGGTGTTGAAGGTGCAGAACCCGGTGATTTATTGGTGGTGGATATTCTCGATATTGGTGCCTTTGAAGAAAGCTTGTGGGGTTTTAATGGATTTTTCTCCAAGAAAAACGGTGGTGGATTTTTAACTGAGCATTTCCCTGAAGCGCAAAAATCCATTTGGGATATTAACGGTATGTTTACCAAATCCCGTCATATTCCCAATGTCGAATTCGCCGGTTTGGTTCATCCGGGTTTGATCGGTTGTTTGCCATCAAAAGAAATGTTGATGGAATGGAATAAACGCGAAAAAGAACTTTATGACACAGAACCCGATCGCGTTCCTGCTTTAGCCACCCTGCCCTACGCCGACACAGCACATATGGGCAAAATGAAACCGGACGCCGCAAAAGTTGCAGCCACTGAAGGTGCCCGCACAGTGCCACCACGTGAACACGGCGGTAACTGCGACATTAAAGATTTATCGCGCGGTTCAAAAATTTATTTCCCGGTTTATGTGAAAGACGCTGGCCTTTCAATGGGTGATTTGCACTTCAGTCAGGGCGACGGTGAAATTACTTTCTGTGGTGCAATTGAAATGGCAGGTTGGATTCATTTGCGTGTGAATTTAATTAAAGACGGCATGAAAAAATACGGAATCAAAAATCCAATTTTCAAACCCAGCCCAATCGCACCCAAATATGATGACTATTTAATATTTGAAGGTATTTCGGTCGATGAATATGGCGAGCAACATTATTTGGATGTGCATGTGGCTTATCGCCAGGCTTGTTTGAATGCTATCGAATATCTCACCAAGTTTGGTTATTCCAAAGCACAGGCTTACGCGATTTTAGGTTGCGCGCCAGTGCAAGGGCATATCAGCGGCGTGGTGGATATTCCAAACGCTTGTGCAACTTTGTGGCTGCCGACGGATATTTTTGATTTCGATGTGAATCCGACTGCGGAAGGGCCGACGAAAAAAGTTACGCCTGGGTTTAGTGTGCCGTTGTCGAAGGATAAGTGATTTTTTTCAACTTGGCACTTTCTGCTCCCTCTCCCTTGATGGGAGAGGGCTGGGGAGAGGGTGGTGAATTTAACGAGATATTTTTTAATTCATTTCCCCCTCTCCCTAACCCTCTCCCACAAGGGGAGAGGGGACAGTAAGTGCCAATAAAAAATTAATCAAAAAACCTCGGAGAAAAAAATCATGCCCGTCTACGATTACAAATGTGCAGATCACGGATTATTTTACGAATTGGCATCAATGGATGATTCAGCAAAACCAATGGCTTGCCCACACTGCCAAAAATTGTGCGCGCGAGTGATTATGGTTGCGCCAGAATTTCTTTCAATGGCGACAGAGAATCGACAAGCGCATGCGAGAAATGAACAAGCCATGCATGCTCCGGTTTTTTCCACACCGGAATATCGCGCTGAACAAAAAGCGCGTCGTGAACATAAACACGGCAAAGGCTGTGGCTGCGGTGATAAACCGATTCGCAAATCCAATTTATTATTTACTGCTGATGGCAATAAAATGTTTCCATCCATGCGACCCTGGATGATTAGTCATTAAATCTTTAGCAAAAAAGCTCGCACAGAACACTGGGCGAGCAAAGGGAGTTGTCAGGGGTACAAAACTGAAAGACATAAATCTTTCCAGATCCAGTGCAACTGTTCACTGAATCTGTATCAGTTAAGAGAGGTGATTACAGAAAGAGTTCAATCGGTAAAAATGAATCACATTTTTTGCACGATTTAGTCTTCTTATTTTATAGGCTTGTCTGAAACCCCAAATAATTCCGAATTCTGTCTACCAAATACCTGATGGCAGAGAATGCCCATTCTTAACCAACTCAGGTAAAATCCCCACCTCGACCAATACTCAGGAATATCGCCAGCCATGGCTTCGTTGATTCTATTTAATAAACCCTTTGGCGTGCTTTCACAATTCACCAGTGAGGAAAATCGCCCTACATTGAAGGAATATATCAAGATCCCGCATGTGTACCCTGCCGGGAGATTGGATCATGATTCAGAAGGTTTGTTGTTGCTGACGGATGACGGGCAGGTGCAGCATCATATTGCACATCCGGCGCATAAATTAGCGAAGACCTATTGGGTGCAAGTAGAGGGTGCACCTAACAGTTATGCGTTGACTAAATTGCGTCAAGGTGTGGAATTAAATGATGGAATTACGCAACCGGCTGAAGCGAGATTAATTGCCGCACCAAAATTATGGGAACGTGATCCACCGATTCGTAGCCGTCAGAATATTCCAACACAGTGGATTGAAATTGTGATTACTGAAGGTAAGAACCGACAAGTGCGTCGCATGACTGCTGCCGTGGGGCATCCAACTTTGCGGTTGGTGCGGGTGAAAATTGGCAATTGGACTTTGGAAGGTATTGAACCGGGTAAATACAAAGTTGAAACGATTAATTTACCGGCCAATGCACTGGGTGCAAAACCCAATCGATCCGGGAATAATCGTCCTGCTAATAATCGCTCCGGTAACAATCGACCAACTCAATCGGAAAATACCGATCAAAAAATTGCGGGGCAAAAACCGGTTAATAAACCGCGTCCTAAAACGGCAGCTCCAAAAAAATCCGTGAGTGAAAAAACGGCTGAGAAAAAAACGACGGTGATTATTCAAAAACCCAAACCGCGCTCTTTGTAATCGATTAAACGAATACCGTACTCACCATCGGTGAGTGCGCGTTTGATCAGGTAGGTTTTATCCAACTTTTTCTTTTCTATTTCGTCCAGATCAAGAACAATTTCTTTTTCCAATTCGCCACTTAAATTTTTGATCACAATAATTTTTGGCAAATGACGATATTTTTGATTGGTTTGCAACACAATACCCACCAATCCATTGATCAACTCTACCAAGGAACCTGGTGGATACAAACCGACACACTTGATAAATTCCAACGCCAGTTTTTCATCAAAATGTGTGCCGCGATCTTTAAAAATAATTTTCAGTGCTTCGGTACTGGGGCGAGCTTTGGAATAACAGCGGTTAGCTGTCATAGCATCATAGGCATCGACAATGGTTACTATTTTGGCGAAATCAGAAATACCGGCCGATGATAACTTTCTTGGATAACCGGAGCCATCCACTTTTTCGTGATGACTGTAGGCAACATCAATTGCAATATCCGGCAAACCACTGGATGACATCAACAGATTGCGCCCGTGAATGGAATGGGCTTTGATAATGTTGAATTCTTTTTCTGTCAGCTTTTCCGGTTTATTTAATATTTCAGGCGGGACACGCATCTTGCCTACATCATGCAACAAACCGCTGATGCCCAACTTTTGCAATTCCTCTTCATCCATTCCCAAATGACGGCCAAAGGCAATTGACAGAATGCACACATTCAAACAGTGTTCTGCCGTGTATTCATCTTCATTACGCATGCGTGACATCCAGATCAATGCATCCGGATTACGCAAAATGCTGTACATGCAATCACTGACTGTGGATTTAACTTTATCGGCATCTATGACAGTGCCAAATCGCAAATCATCAAGCAGCGTGCGGGTTAATCGACGGGCTTGTTTGTAAGTTGCCAATGCATTCGAATGTTCTTGTTTGGCATCTGTTTCATTGGCATATACAGATCTGTATTGAAAGGTGTCCGCTATGGAACGTTTTTCAGGTGGAACCCATTCTGAAACCAATTCATCTACCCAGATGTGTTCGCTGTATTGTGCAACCAGATCTATATCTTCCAGGGTTTCAACGATAAAACCTTGCATTAAAAAGGGAGTCTCCAACCAGTCTCTATCGAGTTTGGAAACGAACATACCAATTTTGAGTTCCGAAATATGGATTTTATGGCTTTTGGGTCGTTCATCCATATAACCGGGTTTCACTTCACGACTGTCCAACTGCGTACCTTTTGTAACGGGGGCATGTTTGTATCATAGACCATAAGGATGGTATTAGTAGCCTATTTTGTATCGGATTTATAGCATTTATTTGTCGTTTTTTGCCTCTTCCCACAATCGGTTCATCTCGTCAATATTCGAAGATGCGAAAGGTTTGTTAAGATTTTTTTCGATGTATTGAAACCGATTGGAAAACTTGAGGTTGGCTTTACGCAAAGCTTGTTCAGGATCTATTTTCAAAAACCGGCTGATGTTAACAACAGCAAATAACAAATCGCCCAATTCCTCTTCAACCCCGGGCAAATCCTGATCAGCCAAAGCCTCTTCCACTTCAGCTAACTCTTCGCGCACTTTGGCAATTGGCCCCTGTACATCATCCCAATCAAAGCCAACCGAAGCAGCACGCTTTTGCAATTTGGCAGCACGACTCAAGGCCGGTAAATTCAGCGGGACATCATCCAATACGCCTTGCACACCTTTGGCTGCTCGCTCTTCCTGTTTAATTACCTCCCAACGCGCTTTCACCTCTTCCGACAAACTGTTTCGATTTGTGATTTGCGATTGCAAAGTTCCATCCGGAAATACATGCGGATGGCGACGCACCAATTTCGCTACCAAAGTTGACACTACATCGGCAAATTCAAAACGATTTTCTTCTTTACCGATTTGGCTGTAAAAGATCACTTGAAATAAAAGATCACCCAACTCTTCTTTCAAATGTGCAAAATCTTTTTTCTCGATTGCATCCACCACTTCATAAGCTTCCTCGAGCGTGGAAGGTGCAATGGTGTCGTAAGTCTGTGTGATATCCCAGGGACAACCGGTTTGAGGGTCGCGCAGGCGCTGCATTAAATAGAGAAGATCGGTGATGGTGTAGGGGTTCATGTTTTTCTCAAATAATCTTTTAAAAGCTTTCACCCCCTCCTAACCTCCCCCTTGGCAAGGGGGAGGAACAGTTCCCCACTTTGAAAAAGGGGGGGTTAGGGGGGATTTAAAATCTTCGAAAAATTGACCATTTTAAATCCCTCCCAGCCTCCCTTTTTCAAAGGGAGGAGCTAGTCCCCTCCCCTTACGAAGGGGAGGGTTAGGGTGGGGTTGTTTTAATGCTTTCTTCTGGCCGAAGCCACATTCGGTAACTGATTCAATTTGGTTAATATCCGGCTCAATTCATCAATACCACGAATCTCACCTGTCACCTGCATATCCACAGTACTTTTTTGTTTATCCGACACAGTATTTAACGCAATGATGTTGATGCGTTCGTTATCAAAACACGTGGTGATATCTCGCAACAAACCATAACGATCATAAGCTTCAATCACAATATCGACGGCATAAGTGCTTTGTGGTTGATCGCCCCATTCTACTTTTAAGATACGTTGCGGTTCGTCAGTTTGTAATTGCAATAAATTGCTACAGTCCTGTCGGTGAATGGAAACCCCTTTCCCCAAGGTGATGTACCCGGCAATCGCATCGCCGGGAACCGGGTTACAACAATGTGCAATTTGCGTGAGTAAATTACCCACACCTTCGATATAAAAATCGGAGGATTTTTTCTTGCTGGGCGCTTTGGTTTTAAACGGCAATAAGGGTTGTTGTGGATTGCTTTCGTCCACAATTTTTTGCGCAGCATTCAATACCTGGCCGACGCCCATATCGCTGGCACCCACAGCCGCGTAAAGATCATCCAGCGTGTGAAATTTTAACTTTTTCGCAAGCGTTTCAAAATCCAAATCCAATAAAGCAAGGCGACGAAATTCCCTGTCGAGTAATGCCTGGCCTTCCGCAATATTTTGATCGCGCGCCTGTTGCTTGTACCATTGTTGAACTTTTTGTCGGGCGCGTGGCGTGTTGATATAACCCAATGCCGGATTCAACCAGTCGCGACTCGGCATATCGCGTTTGCCGATTAGAATTTCAACCTGATCCGCATTATTGAGTTGATAGTTGAGTGGCACAATTCGATTATTCACTTTGGCACCGCGACAGCGATGACCAACATCGGTGTGAATACGATAGGCAAAATCCAGAGGTGTTGCTGTACGCGGTAAATCGACTACGTGACCTTCCGGTGTAAACACATATAAACGATCCTGATCCAGGCTACGGAAATCTTCTTGTAGTTGTTGATTGTCACCACCCAACTCTTCATGCCATTCCAATACTTGCCGCAACCAGGAAATTTTTTGCTCGTAACTGCTTTTATCTACTTCCGTATCAGTACCTTTGTAACGCCAGTGTGCGCACACCCCCAATTCCGATTCTTCGTGCATTTCAAAAGTGCGAATTTGTACTTCCAATACTTTATTTTCCGGACCAATAACAGCAGTGTGCAATGAGCGATAACCATTTTCTTTTGGCGATGCAATATAGTCATCAAATTCATGCGGTACATTTCGCCACAAGCTGTGCACAATACCGAGTACTGCATAACAATCACGCACTTGCGGAACTAAAATTCGCACCGCGCGAATGTCGTAAACCTGCGAAAAAGGAATCGCCTTTCTCTGCATTTTTCGCCAGATACTGTAAATATGTTTAGCGCGCCCGGTGACTTCGCCATTAATATTGGAGCGGCGCAAATGTTCGCGAATCAGTCCCAATAATTTTTCAATATATTGCTGGCGATCCAGACGTCTCTCATCCAGCAAATGGGCAATTTGTTTATATTCGTCGGGCTGTAAATAACGGAAAGATAAATCTTCCAATTCCCATTTGATATGACCAATACCCAATCGGTGAGCCAGAGGTGCATAGATATCCGCGACTTCACGGGCAATTTGTTTTTTGCGTTGTGCAGTAGCATTTTTTACAGCGCGAATCGCGCAGGTTCTTTCTGCCAGTTTGATTAATGCAATACGCACATCATCAACCATGGCAACCAGCATTTTGCGGATTTTTTCTGCTTGAACTTCAGCTTCATTACCTAACACGCGCTGCTCGGTTTCTTTGCGTTGGTAACTGATAGCCGCCATGCGCAAAACACCTTTAATCAATTTGGAGACAGTGTCGCCAAATTGATTTTGTATCTCAGCCAGAGTAATTTTGTTTTCACGAACAGCGCGATACAACATGGCTGCTACCAGCGCGTCCTGATCCAGTTTTAAATCAGCCAGAATTTCCGCCATCTCCAAACCGATTCTGAAACAGGAAAAATCTTCGCCCCAGTTGTGATCATCTTCAGATTGAATGTCAACCAGCGACAAACTTAATTCAGCGGCGCGACGTAATTCGCTACGTGCAGTTTCGGATTGGCTATGCAAATGATCGACACGATTAATCCAGGCCTCTATGTCAACCTGACCATCGGCCGCTATGGGGTGATCCTGACGCACTTTTACCATTGATCGCTCCTGTTCTTTGCTCTTTTTCTATTTTTTCTTTTATCTGCGAACAAACAATGCCATGGATTCAACATGTGCGGTTTGCGGGAACATATCGACTACCCCCAAGGCACTTAATTGATAACCGGCAGCCAATAATTCTTTGGCGTCACGTGCCAGGGTTGCGGGATTGCAACTGACGTAGACCACCCGTTCAGGAGAAAGTTGCGCGATCAATCCTACACTCTGTTTGGCGCCATCCCTCGGTGGATCAAGCAACACTGCATCCAGTGAGCTACAGACTTGACGCAAACGGGGCAAACCCATTTTTTCCAAATCGGCGGCCATAAATTCCACATTTTTTATGCCTGAACGCTGTGCATTTTCACGACCACGCAACACCATGGATTCCTGCCCTTCAATACCGATTACCCGTTTGGCTTGCGTGGCAACAGGTAAAGTGAAATTGCCTATACCACAAAATAAATCCAGCACTGTTTCGTTGGATTTGATATCCAACAGCGCCAATGCTTGAGCCACCATTTTTTCATTCACTCCGGCATTGACTTGAATAAAATCCAATGGATGAAAACCAATTTCCAACTGGAATTGTTTCAGGGAATAAAATAAACGGGGATCAATTGCTTGCTGTTGTAAATCAACCAATTCGGGTGATTTATTTGGCTGCAAACATATTTCACAGGCATATTTTTTTGCAAAATCGGAAATCTGTTGATAATCCTGATCGCTGAGTGATTTGATTTGACGCAACACAATCACTGTTTTATCGGCGGCTAACAAATCCACATGTGAAATTGCATTTTGTGTGACAAGATCAACCAATAAACTTCGCAACGGCTTAATCAATTGACTGAGCGATGGCACCAACACAGAGCATTCATCAATATTCACCAATTGATGGCTATTGGCTTGCCTAAAACCCAATAAAAAATCATCACCACGCTCATCAATAGCCAGGCGCGCACTGCGCCTGTAACCATATGCAGGTGATTCAATAGCACCAAGAATTTTTTTCGGTTTGGCATTTGCCCAACGCTCAAGCTGTTCCAAAACTGCCGCTTGTTTCAGAGCCAATTGTGCAGCAACAGGCGTATGTTGTAACTGGCAGCCGCCACATTGCGCATAGTATTGGCACTGCGCAGCAATACGATCCGCAGAAGCTTCAATAATTTGATCAACACGTGCCTCTGCATAGCGTGGGTGATTGGCAACCAAACGTGCTGTAATTCTTTCGCCAGTCAAGGCCCCTTCCACAAAACAGGTTTTTTGATTCCAATACGCAATACCTCGACCATCATGCCCCATACGCTCGATAGTCATTTCACCCAAACGCATGTTGTCGAGTGGTTGTTCGATTTTTTCTTTACGCGGTTGTTGTAAACGCGGACGACCATCATCGACATAAACCGATTTTTTTTCGGTTTTTTCACTGCGCGGTTTTTTACCAAAACCGGTTTTGTTACTGCTGGTTTTTTTCATCAGGTTTTTTCTTTAAATTAAAAATCATGACCCCCTCCCAACCTCCCCCTTGCCAGGGGTTTCCCACTTTGAAAAAGGGGGGTTAGGGGGGATTTAAAAAATTCAGATAAATTGACTATTTTAAATCCCTCCCCCGCCTCCCTTTTTCAAAGGGAGGAGCTGTTCCCCCTCCCCTGAAAAGGGGAGAGTCAGGGTGGAGTCTAATTAAACAATCCCGATGACAAATACCTGTCACCGCGATCACAAATAATCGCCACTATTACGGCATTTTCAACCTGCTGATTCAAACGCAGCGCGGCTGCCACAGCACCGCCCGATGACACACCACAAAAGATACCTTCCTTGCGCGCCAAATCACGCATGGTTTGTTCGGCTTCTGCTTGCGACATATTCACAATTTCATCGACTTGTTCAGCATGATAAATTTTTGGCAGATACTCTTGCGGCCAACGACGAATACCGGGAATTTGCGCCCCCTCTTCTGGTTGTAGACCAATAATCCTGATCGCGGGATTTTTTTCTTTCAAAAAACGTGACACACCCATGATAGTGCCAGTGGTGCCCATTGAACTGACAAAATGAGTGATTCGTCCCCGGGTTTGTTGCCAGATTTCCGGCCCGGTGGTGTTGTAATGTGCGAGCGGATTATCGCCATTACCAAATTGATCCAACACCCTGCCCTTGCCCTCCGCTTGCATTTTCAAAGCAAGATCGCGAGCACCTTCCATGCCTTCTGCTCTGGTGACCAATATCAGCTGCGCACCATAGGCTGTCATAGCGGCTTTGCGTTCGGCAGTGCTGTTGTCCGGCATAATCAAAATCATGTTGTAGCCTTTGATTGCCGCCACCATTGCCAGCGCAATACCCGTGTTACCACTGGTCGCTTCGATCAGGGTATCACCGGGTTTTATGTCGCCACGCGCTTCTGCTTGTTGAAACATGGAAAGGGCGGGCCTGTCTTTGACTGAACCTGCAGGATTATTGCCTTCCAGTTTGACCAACAACCGATTGCTTGTATTTCCGGGAAGCCGTTGTAATTGCACAAGCGGGGTATTACCAACAAAAGCTTCTATGGTAGGAAAATCCATAATCAATCTCGGATTGCAGTCTGGTATGAAGGGCAGCTATTCTACCTTCGAACCCAGGGCGATGAAACTCGGAAGTAAGGACTTATTATGTTTGGTAACACCTACAGTATTAAAGCTGACGTAAGACGATTAATTTTTATCCCATCTGTGACTTTAATTGTGTTGATATCCACAACACTGACTTATCTTTGTATTGAGCAGCTGGAAAAATTTATCGATTTGCGTGCCTCCACTCTGGTGAAAAAAACTGCACATCTGCTACATAAACCGCTGATGCAAAACAATACCGAACTGGCGCAGCACATAGTGTCGGCATCGCTCGAAGATCCCTACATACGTGCCGTTGAAGCTTACGATGCAATTCGCAATGTTCGTTATCATGCCGGCCCGGAATTTATGCCGTCATCCGATCCGGGAGAAGCCAATTCGGTAACACCTGCCAAACGCAAAACCTATCGCAGTATCCGCTTTTCCCAACCATTGGTTGATACCGATAATAAAAATTCGATTGGCTGGGTTGAAATTGAAATGATGTCCTCGCCTTATCTGGTATTTAATTATGAAGCGATTATTCTGACGATCACCCTGTCATTGTTATGCTTGATTATGGTGGCGTTTTTTTCTGTTCGGCTTTACCAACGTATCACCACACCGCTGGCAGTTATTCAAAATATATTGAATCAATTAACTGCTGGAAATTATCAATTGCGGGTGCCTGATCAACAAGCACCTGAGTTTAATCAAATTGCAACCTCGATTAATCGCTTGACTGAATCCATGCAGGCAGCGCAACAGGATATGCAAGCGCATATTGACCAGGCCATTGACGATTTGAATGAAACCATGGAAACACTGGAGTCACAAAACGTTGAACTGGATATCGCACGCAAGGAAGCGCTTGAAGCCAGCAGGATTAAATCCGAATTTCTGGCCAATACCAGCCATGAAATTCGCACTCCACTCAATTCCATTCTGGGCTTTATCAATTTAATGTTGAAAAGCCCGCTCAATGAAGAACAAAAACAACAACTGGAAACGGTTCGTGATTCAGCCATGCATTTGCAAACTGTGATGAACGGAATTCTTGATTTCTCCAAAATTGCTTCGGGTAAATTAACACTTGACTACGCATTGCTACCAATCAGAAAACTGGTTGACGAAGTGACTCACACCTTTGCACCCGAAGCACATGAAAAAAATTTGCAAATCATCACACTTATGGACAATCGTATTCCCAAACATTTATTGGGGGACGGGCTCAGATTTAAACAAGTTCTATCCGCATTGGTCGCCAATTCCATTAAATACAGCAATACCGGCAATATCAAAATACAGATAGCCGCTGTCGAACAATTGGAAACCCAGATCACATTGCAAATCTCAGTGACCGATCAGGGAATAGGTTTAACACCCGAAGAGCAACAACAATTATTCAGCCCATTTAACCAGATAGACGGCGCTACCAATCGCGAACATGAAGGCATGGGTATGGGCCTCGCACTTTGCAAAAAACTGGTAGAAAGAATGCATGGCAACATCACAGTTATCAGTGAAAAAAATAAAGGGTCAACATTTATTTTTACCGCGCGTTTTGGTATTGAAAAACGACAACCGGAAACTGTTGCATTAGCCAATCTGGATAAATATAAAATTTTAATTTGCGGTGAAAATCTGGATTCGCTGGAGCAATTACGATTGCTGTTAAGCGAGTGGAACAATACACCGGATTTAATTTCCGCTATCCACGACTGTTTTCCTGCCATGAAAGCAGCACGCATGAATGACGCGCTCTATGATTTGATGATTCTGGATATATCACCCAATGAACGTAAAATACCACCTGTATTATTAAGTAATTTGGCCGATCAATTAAAAACCGAATTTAATTGTCAATTGGTTGCTTGTTGCACACCATCACATCAACGTTTATTCAAAACTTATTCTGACAATCAATCCATCATGTATTTAAATAAGCCCGTTGCCCATCAGGAGTTTTACCAATTACTGTGCAACTATCTGGAGATTGATTACCCGTCTCAAGACAACAATCTGGTCAATACACGAAAATCCATATCGGTTTTGCTGGTTGATGACAACCCGGCCAATTTACAATTTACAACAGAATTATTAACTGCATTAAACTCAAATGTCAGACAAGCTAATAGCGGACAACAAGCAATTGACGCTTTTGGTGAAGATCATTTCGATGTTATTTTTATGGATATTCAAATGCCGGGGATGGATGGAATAGAGGCCACAAGACGTATTCGACAACTGGAAAGCGGCAAAAAAAGGACGCCCATTATTGCCCTGACTGCACATAGCATTACCGACCAAAAATCCGAGTTATTAATCGCAGGCATGGACGACTGTCTGAGCAAACCGGTTAGTGAAGCACAACTTGTTCATGTTATTAATCGCTGGGCAAGTTTATCCGGTAAAAAAGAAATTTCTGTCCGCAATCTGGAACCCAATACAACCGAAAACAATAATTTCAAAGACCGAATTACCGAACCCAATACAGAAAGCAGCTCGGTAGACATCGCACTTTGCTTGCGTCTCAGCAATAACAAACCTGCACTGGCGAGAGACATGTTAAAAATGTTAATTGCAGGAATTGCGGAAGAAAAACAACTCATCATGGATGCCATGCAACAAAATCATTATGAACAAGCGGGCGAAATCATTCATAAACTCTACGGTAGCAGTTGCTATTGTGGAGTGCCAAGACTGAAATATATCAGTGGTTTGCTGGATAAATTATTTCAAAAACAATTATACGATGAAGCAAGCAGTGCAGTAGGCTCACTGTATCTTGCCGTAGATGACATAATCGATTGGCACCGTGGAAAAAACATTGATGAATTGTTTGGACTTACAGAAACAACTGTTTTGTAATTTTTTATCCAACCTGACTTTCGTCATCCCTGCACAGCAGGAATGACGACAATTTTGATTTGCGTAGACGATTTGTACAAAAGTCTCCTAGATTAAAAAAAACTCGCGACTTTTCAATGGTTTTTTCCCCAGAAGAGGTTTCAGCAAATAACGGGTTAAATTTTTTGCTGCCTGTCGGGTTGTAAGTTGACGATAATCATTTTGCGCAATCAGTAACAAGTCCGCGCCACTCATAATCAGGCTGTAAGCTGTGTTGGGATCAGCTTCGATAAACCCTTGTTCAATATCACAAAAATAACTGGCGTCCTGTTTAATTGGTTGATGCCGGGCTGCATCCTCAGTAAAGCTGATAGCGTAACCTAATTCACTTAACAACCGGAATTCAAAACAACGCAACACAGGCTCTATCAACTGTTGTTGATGCAGGGACTGAATACTGGTTTCATACAAAGAAAACAAATCATTGTGCGCATCCATTTCCGGTAATAATCGCACCAATAACTCATTCAAATAAAATCCGGAATACAGATGCGGGCCAGTCAAGGTGAAATAACGCCGGTGCGATTCAAAATGTGTCAGTAATTTAAGCTCACCCTCGCCCTGAAAACTGATCAACAAACTCTGGAAAGGGTTTAACAATTGGCGTTTGGGTGTTTTACTTTTTCTGACACCGCGAACGACAACAGAGATTCTGCCGTAATCCGGCGTTAATAATTCCACAATAGCGCTGGTATCTCGATAGGGCTTTAAATGTAAAACATAGGCTGGCTGATGTTCTACGCGCATAAATGCTAATCGCTGTATCCCAGACTACGTAATGCACGTTCATCATCTGACCATCCGGATTTTATTTTTACCCAAAGGTTCAACATGACTTTACTCTCAAATAATTTTTCCATATCAATCCGTGCCTGGGTACCGATCAATTTAATGCGCTCACCCTTGTCGCCAATTAAAATCTTTTTTTGGCCGGGTTTTTCCACCAAAATAAGCGCAGAAATCGTTAACAAATGCCCGTCATCTTTAAACTCTTCTATTTCAACAGCCATTTCATAGGGCAGCTCATCACCCAATTGACGGGTGATTTTTTCCCTGACGATTTCCGCAGCCATAAAACGGGAACTGCGATCCGTAATCTGATCTTCCGGAAAAAGATGCGCGGCTTCGGGCAAATGCTTAATAATAATTTTTTCCAGCCGATCCAAATTCACATTGCGCAAAGCAGACAGAGGAACGATATCAATCGGCGATAATTTTTCAGACAAATATTGAATGTGCGGCAGGAGCGTTTCTTTATCATCAATCTGGTCAACTTTATTGACAGCCAAAATAATTGGCGACTCAACATGATCAAGCTGGCGCGCAACTGCTTCGTCCTCTTCTGTCCAGGCTAATTTATCAACCACAAAAATAATTAAATCGACATCCTTCATCGCTGTGTTGGCCGAGCGATTCATATAACGGTTAATTGCTTTATCCTGGCCCAAATGTATTCCGGGAGTATCAACAAAAATTATTTGTATCCCTGCTTCGGTTTTTATACCCAGAACATTGTTGCGAGTGGTTTGCGGTTTGCGTGACGTAATACTGATTTTTTGCCCAAGTATGTGATTGAGCAAAGTTGACTTGCCAACATTGGGACGACCAACAATTGCGACGTATCCACAACGGGTTTGAATATTATTTTCTGTCATAAACAATTACAGATTTAAAAGTTTGAGCGCCTGCGCAGCTGCAAGTTTTTCGGCTTCGCGACGGCTGGATGCACGGCCCAATGTTGGTCGTGAGAGTAATATTACACGGCATTCCACCACAAATTGTTGTGCATGGGATTCACCGGTTGTTTCAACTACCTGATATTCAGGTAAAGGTTTTTTACAAGATTGCAAATATTCCTGCAGGCGTGTTTTGGAATCCTTATGACTGGCGGATAGCGACAGTTCAGCCAGTCTGTCCGCATACCATTGCAGTACTATCTTGCGACAATAATCAAATCCTGATTCCAGATAAATAGCGCCAATCAATGCCTCAACTGCGTCAGCCAGAATTGAGTCCCTTTCCAGACCACCGGACTTTAATTCACCCTCACCCAAAACAAGAAAACGACTCAACTCAAAATCACGCGCAATCAATACCAGTGTATCTTCTCGAACCAGAGAGGATCTCAAACCACTTAATTGACCTTCACGTGCGGACGGGAATTTTACAAACAGTGCCTCACCGATAATTAAATTCAGCAGGGAATCACCTAAAAACTCCAATCGCTCATTATTGTCCGCACTGAAACTGCGATGGGTTAAAGCCAAACGTAATAAATTGGTATCGCGAAAACTGTAACCCAGTTTTATCACCAAAGACGAATAAAGCTCTTGCACTATTTATCTGTCGCCTTACGTGGTTTGCAACATTCATTGGGAAATTCACTATCAAGGTGATTTCTAAAAGGAATCACTATTTTTACAGTGCCTATTACAGGTTGATCTGTAAACAAATTAACTTCCGCATCGTATTCAATTTTGACCAGAACTTTATTATCTTCCCTTTCGATTTCAATATTTTGTGCGCCTTCTGAACGCACACCATTAATATTGTAAAAATTATCCATCTTTTTACGGATTTCAGCGTCCGTCATATCGCTAAGATTTTCATCAACCTTGACCAAATCTTTTAATCCCGTGATTACAAATTGATTTTCCGAATAAAGCGGCACCACACGAAATCCAACCAAAAACAAAAAAGCAACCACCAACAAAATCACTAACCATTCAATCAGCCCATAACCCAGTTGCCGGCTTTTTATTGTCGATGTTCTCATTTGCCTAACCCCTCTTCGTTGTAGTTACTCAATAGAACCCACTGTATCGAAACTGGGAATGCTCCAGAATTCATCCCAATGCATCCAGACCAGAATTGCTTTGCCCACTATATTTTGTTCAGGCACGTAACCCCAGGCACGACTATCCGCACTGTTGTCACGATTATCACCCATCATAAAATAGTGACCTTCAGGCACAGTCCAATGCCCATCACGGCTCAATCCACCCGGCACTTCGCACTTTTGCATTTTATGCGTTTTGTCAGTCAGTAATTCTTCGGTCACTATGTATTGTGATCGCAGCCCCATACATTCAGATCCTATTTCAGGAAATGTAGTACTTAACTCTGTCTGAGCAATCTCCTTACCGTTAATGTAGAGACGATTGTTGGTGTAACTTATTTTATCCCCTGGCAAACCTATCACACGTTTAATGAAACTGACTTTTGGTTGATGTGGCGGATAAAAGACCATTACTTCACCACGTTGTGGTTTATTCATCGGGATCACAACTGTATTCAGTATAGGCATACGGATCCCATAGGTAAATTTATTCACCAGAATAAAATCACCGATTTTTAATGTCGGAATCATCGAGCCCGAGGGTATTTGGAATGGCTCAAATAAAAACGAACGCATGACAAAAACAAAACACAACACAGGAAAAAATGATTTGGAAATCTCAACAATACCAGGTTCGATAGCAGCTTCTCCTTTTGCGGCCTGATAGGCTTTGTTTTCAGCTTCAGACATTTTTTCATGCGGATTAAACTTTTTATCGACATCCGCAACTTTCTGGCGACGTTTTTTTGCAAAAAATAATATGTCAATTATCCAGACCAACCCCATGAACAACACAATAAAAGGAAGCCCATAGGTAAGCAGTTTGGCAAGTATTTCTGTCATTATTTAAGCCTTTATAATTAACTATCAATTTTCAATACAGCAAAAAACGCCGCTTGTGGAATTTCCACATTTCCAACCTGCTTCATGCGTTTTTTACCGGCTTTTTGTTTTTCCAACAATTTCTTCTTGCGGGTGGCATCTCCGCCATAACATTTTGCCAAAACATCTTTGCGCAAAGCTTTAACCGTTGATCGCGCAATTACTTGCCCGCCAATCGCCGCTTGAATTGCCACATCAAACATTTGTCGTGGAATTAGATCTTTCATTTTTTCCACTAACTGGCGCCCCATGTGCTGCGCTTTATCCCGATGAACAATCAATGCCAGAGCATCAACTTTATCGCCATTGATCAGCACATCCAATCGCACCAATTTTGCGGATTGAAACCGCACAAAACTATAATCCAGTGACGCAAAACCACGACTCACCGATTTCAACCGATCAAAAAAATCAGTCACTACTTCGTTCATCGGTAATTCATAATGCACGGCAATTTGCGACCCGGTAAATTGCAGATCTTTCTGTACTCCACGCTTATCGATGCAAAGGGTGATCACATTCCCCAAATGTTCTTGTGGCACCAGAATATTGGCTTCCACTATGGGTTCACGCATATCAGCGATGCTACCGGGGTCAGGTAATTTGGATGGGTTATCCACGTAAATAGTTTCACCCTTGGTGGTTTCAATTTCATAAACCACTGTTGGTGCTGTAGTAATCAAATCCAGATCGTATTCACGTTCCAATCGCTCCTGAATGATTTCCATGTGCAGCATGCCGAGGAAGCCACAACGGAAACCAAAGCCCAGTGCATCCGAACTCTCGGGCTCATAAAACAGGGACGCGTCATTGAGAGTGAGTTTGGCCAAGGCTTCGCGAAAATCTTCAAAATCATCCGAGCTGACAGGAAACATGCCGGCATAAACCTGAGGCTTGATTTTTTTAAACCCGGCCAAGGCATCTACGTCAGGTGTTTGCGCATGGGTAAGCGTATCGCCGACCGGTGCACCGTGAATATCTTTGATACCGGCTACGACAAATCCAACTTCACCGGCTTTCAATTCTTTTAATTGAAAAGGTTTGGGGGTGAAAACGCCCAAACCATCAACCAATTGGGGCTTGCCAATGGTCTTGGCAATAATTTTATCTTTCAGCTTTAACGTGCCTTGCATCACCCTAACCAGTGACACAACTCCCAAATAATTATCAAACCAGGAATCAATAATCAGCGCCTGCAAAGGTGCATCAACATCACCTTGTGGTGGCGGAACCAAACGCACCAATTCTTCCAGCACATCTTCCATACCCATGCCTGATTTGGCAGAACAGCGAACGGCTTCTGTTGCATCCAGACCGATAATATCTTCGATCTCCTTGGCAACACGATCAGGTTCAGCTTGCGGCAAATCCATCTTGTTCAGTACCGGAATGACTTCCAGACCTTGTTCAATAGCGGTGTAACAGTTGGCGACCGACTGGGCTTCAACACCTTGCCCTGCATCCACAACCAACAACGCACCTTCGCAAGCGGCCAGCGAACGCGAGACTTCATAAGTGAAATCCACATGGCCCGGAGTATCAATAAAATTCAACTGATACGTCTTACCATCACGCGATTTGTAATTGAGCGTCACGCTGTGGGCTTTAATAGTGATGCCGCGCTCACGTTCAAGATCCATGGAGTCCAATACCTGGGCTTCCATTTCACGATCAGACAAGCCACCGCAAATTTGGATAAATCTATCCGCAATGGTGGATTTACCGTGGTCGATATGGGCAATGATGGAGAAATTACGGATATGGCTAAGATCAGTCACAGAGGTTAACTACCTGAGGTTAGGGGGAACTCCGGCCATTACAGCCGGAGCAAAAGTGCGCGCATTCTAGCGGATTTAATCCCCTTATGTCAGGTTAAGAAAGACTTAGTCTTCAATCACCAGCGAGCGGAAAACTGCCCGGCCCTCGCGGAAGAAACGAATTGCATAGGTTTCATTTTTCTTCAGACCTTTCACGACTTTTTGGTAATCATTCAAATTGTTAATTTCAGTGAACGCCAGTTGGGTAATCACATCGCCGGGGCGAAGACCCGCTTTGGCCGCCGGACTTTCCGGTTTTACATTTTGCACCAGCACACCGGCACTTGGCCCTCGTTCATTTTGCTCATAAATAACCAGTTGTAACCCGAGCGGATCGTTGTTGAGTTTGTTATTTTTTGCCGGAGCCTGCGCCTGAATTTCCTCCGGCGAACCGGGAAGACTGCCAATTCGTACATCTATAGACTGCTCTTTGGCTTTGCGGATAATCGTCAGTTCAACTTTAGTATCGGGACGTGTACGACCAACCAAATGGGGTAAATCGCTGGAATGATTAATGACATTTGATCCATAACGGATAATCACATCACCGGCTTTGATTCCCGCTTTATCAGCAGGACCGCCTTCAGTGACATCATTCACCAATGCACCTTTGGGTTTATCCAAACCTAATGAATTAGCCAACCCTTTATCCACTTCCTGCAGATAAACACCCAACCACCCCCTGTCAACTCGTCCTTTTTCTTTCAACTGGGTGACCACATCCAAAGCGAGCGTGGAAGGTATGGCGAAAGACAAACCAACCGAGCTGCCTGTAGGAGAGAAAATTTGCGAATTGATACCAACCACCTCCCCGTCAAGATTAAACAGGGGGCCACCGGAATTGCCCGGATTAATCGCCAGATCTGTCTGGATAAAAGGCACATAAGTGCTTTCCGAATGGGCGGAGGGAATAGCACGACCAATCGCACTCACAATTCCTGCACTGGCAGAATAATCGAGCCCGTAAGGTGATCCGATAGCGATAACCCATTGACCTACTTTCAAATTTTCGTTTTTAGCCAGTGTCAATTTTGGCAAATTCTTCGCGTCAATTTTCAACAGGGCCAAATCAGAACGTTCGTCGTGACCGACCAATTTTGCTTCAAATTCACGCTGATCACTCAAGACCACTTTGATATCGGTCGCCGCGTCCACCACATGATCATTTGTCAAAATATAACCATCGGCATCAATGATAAAACCGGTACCCAATGCTCCCTGCTCTCTTGGTATTTGACGCTGCTCCAACAACTCGCGAAAAATCTCCGGTATTTGTTGCTGCATACCCGGTGGTACACCTTTGTTTAATTGGTGCGGAGAGGTACGACTGGTAGCCGTAATTTTCACAACGGCAGGTGAATTTTTTTCAATCAAGTCCGTAAAATCCGGTAAGTCTGCCTGAGTAAAACCTGCAGTCAAAATACCGATTATCAATCCCCAACAAAACAAAAATTGACGCATAACCAAACCTCAATTATTCAAAAAAAGACAAAAAGAAAATATCAGCCCTCTGACTTATGCAAATCGCAAAAAGTTCCGATTAAGGTATACTCCGCAGCCCGATAGCAAATACCAAACGAGAAATGCAAATGTCAACTTTATGGAGCCCGCTGCTGAGTAAACTGGAGCCCTATACGCCGGGAGAACAACCACAAATAGAGGGGCTTATTAAACTCAACACCAACGAAAACCCCTATCCACCTTCACCTGCCGTCAAGCAATTATTGACTGAAGACATGATTGCAAAATTGCGCTTGTATCCTGATCCGAATTCAAAAAAATTAAAAAATACTATCGCCAGTTACTATGGTGTAAAACCAACGCAGGTATTTGTTGGCAACGGCTCAGATGAAATTTTAGCACTGGTATTTATAGCTTTTTTCCAGCAGGAAAAAGCGATTTTATTTCCTGACATCACCTACAGTTTTTACACGGTTTATTGCAATTTATTTCGTATCAACTATGAACAAATTCCATTAAAAAATGATTTCACTATAGATTTAAATGAATACAAAAAACCGAATGGCGGAATCATTTTCCCCAATCCCAATGCACCTACTGCTATCGGCAAACCTCTATTGGAAATAGAAAATTGCCTGAAAAGCAATCCGCAATCTGTGGTAGTGATTGATGAAGCTTACGTTGATTTCGGAGCACAAACAGCAGCAACACTAATCGACCAATATGAAAATTTGTTGGTGGTGCAAACATTGTCCAAGTCGCGTTCTCTGGCGGGAATGCGCGTCGGTTTGGCGATAGGCAATCAAAAATTGATAGAGGCTTTGGACATAGTTAAAAACAGCTTCAATTCTTATCCGCTTGATCGTATTGCCGAAGCAGCAGCAATCGCTGCATTTGAAGACAAACCCTATTTTGTCGAATCAACCAACAAAATTATTTTCACCCGTGAATGGACAACAAATGAACTAAAGAAATTGGGTTTTACTGTTTTGCCATCCCAAGCCAATTTTATTTTTGTAAAACCGGAATTTACTGATGCAGTATCTCTCGCTCAGCAATTACGGGACAATAAAATTCTGGTGCGCCACTTCAAAGATCCGCGAATTATTGATTACTTACGCATAACAATCGGCACGCCGGAAGAAATGCAACTAGTCATCAACGTCATTAAACAACTTCAATAAAATCAAAGGCTGGATCCCTGCTTTCGCAGGGATGATGTGAAATCAAGCAAAAACTGCTTCCTGCTCAAAGGTTTTAAAGAACAAAAAAAAGCCTTCTGAAATTCAGAAGGCAGAGGAAACGTCGATGCATCAACCGGACATCGACGGTGAGAGACGGCTATTACAACCTGACCAAAGCCAGAAAAAGCGTTATGAAGAGTTCACGTTGGCCACTTTACTTACTCGTGACAGCGCTGTCAATCAGTGATTGCAGAAGGTTAGATGATATTTTTGTTTCCGCTTTCATCTTACTGTCATAAATCTACTGCTCCATGGCCTGGTAATTGCAAAACCTGCTGTATTTAGCGTCTTACGACATTTTTTTGGCAGCGAGGAAAGATTATGGACACATCACTTTTCAGTCTTACTTATCCCCAGATCACCCTGATTTTGACGGTATTGGTACTGGCATTGGCTTGTTATTTGATTATGAAGCGCCTGCAACCCCAACCCAATTCGGGCTTAAAAGAACAACGTCGCTTGCAGATACTTGAGGATGTCTCAACCCAGGTAGGCACTGTAACTCACATTTTTTCCCAATATTCGACATTGGTAGTGGAGTCCATTCAGTTGGGGGATCGCTGGCCTGCAGCAAGACGTCAAGAATTGGACGTTATCAATAATGATCTGGTTGCCGAATTCAAAAAATTGGCAGAAGCAGAAGCGCGCTTGTTGATGATAGGCGAGAAGAATCTCGAGCGCAGCCTGAGACTTTACGGCACCAAAATTGCGATTTATCGCAAACAAGTATTTGTCGGACGCAAAGATATTACGCCAGAACAAATTACCTCACTCAAATCAGCAATACATCAGGTACGCGAACAGTTTTACGACATGCTCAGCCGCAAGTATGATCGCTTGCTCGCCAGCGCCTGAAGCAGTATGGAGTGATAAATCCGGAGGGAGTTGATATGCTGCGCTCCCTTTTACATATTTCAGGATTATTGCTTATGTCCAACCAGGTTTCAGGCAAAGAATTTTGGATCGATGTACGTACTCTTGATGAATTCAACGCAGGTCATTTACAAGCAGCAGTACACATTCCCTACGAAGAAATTTCTGCACGTATTGGCGAAGTCACTCACAACAAAGATGATGTCATTCGTCTCTATTGTCGCAGTGGCCGCCGTTCCGGTGTCGCGATGGAAACCTTGCAAGCCATGGGTTTCAAAGGTGCTATTAATGAAGGCGGTTACGAAGATTTATTGAGCAAAGGTTTTAAATAATTTTTGTTGCGCACCCTCTTGCCAGAGGGTTTTGGTTATCTGCATAAAAATCCGGATAGGCAGATTTCCCCCTGTTTGTTACCCTGCTCGCCCTGATCATCATTGACCAATAAGACCCATGAGCAGCGATTCACCCCAAACCTTCGACCAACACACCCCCATGATGGCGCAATACCTGCGCGTAAAAGCCCAACACCCGAACGAATTGGTGTTTTATCGCATGGGCGATTTCTACGAATTATTTTTTGACGATGCCAAAAAAGCATCGGCGATTTTGGATATCACCCTCACCGCACGCGGCAAATCCAACGGTGACCCCATCCCCATGGCGGGCATTCCGTTTCATTCTGCCGATGGTTATCTCGCCAAACTAGTGAAAGAGGGAATCTCGGTTGCCATTTGCGAACAAATTGGCGACCCGGCAACCAGCAAGGGGCCTGTCGAACGCAAGGTGATGCGCATAGTCACGCCCGGTACAGTCAGTGACGAAGCATTGCTGGACTCGCGCCGCGATAATTTATTGGTCGCATTACATCAACAAAATGAAACTTACGGTCTGGCGTCATTGGATATGGCCAGCGGGCGTTTTTTGGTATTGGAAGTTGAAGGACTGGCAGCAGTTCTCGGTGAATTGCAACGATTAAATCCCGCAGAACTTTTGGTAAGTGATCATCTCACTACACCGGACATAATCGAAAATCGAAAAGGTTTGCGCCGACGCGGCCCCTGGGAATTTGATCTCGACACAGCAGAGCGCTTACTCACCCAACAATTTGCCACCAAAGATTTATCCGGTTTTGGTTGCGCAGATTTAAAAATTGCAATTGCCGCCGCCGGTTGCTTATTAAATTACGCACGCGAAACCCAGCGCACTGCCCTGCCCCATGTGCGCAGTCTTGCGTTTGAAAATCGTGACGACGCCGTACAGATGGATGCCGCCACTCGTCGCAATTTGGAATTGGATATTAATTTGCAGGGCGGTGAAGAACACACATTGTTTTTTGTGCTTAATCGTTGCTCAACCGCAATGGGCAGCCGCTTGTTGCGTCGCTGGTTGCACCGACCATTACGAACACAAAATGTGTTACAAGCACGCCAGGATGCCATCGGTAGTCTGCAAAAAAATTATGCCTTCGAATTAATTCAGGATGATTTAAAACAAATAGGCGATCTGGAACGTATTTTAGGACGATTGGCATTGCGTTCATCTCGCCCGCGTGATTTATCGCGATTGATGTTATCGCTCGCGGTCTACCCGCAATTGCAAATCAACCTTGCCAAGTTGCAATCACCGCTGTTACAACAACTCGCAACATCCATCAGCGAATTTCCAGCAATTGTTGAATTACTGGATAAAGCCATTATTGAAAATCCACCTGTCGTTATTCGTGATGGTGGTGTGATCAAAGAAGGTTACGATGCTGAGTTGGATGATTTGCGCAACATCAGCACCAACGCAGGCCAATATTTATTGGATCTGGAAATTCGCGAGCGCGAACGCACCGGCATTCCCACTTTAAAGGTTGGTTACAATCGCGTTCACGGATATTTTATTGAATTAACTTCGGCACAATCTGAAAAAGCGCCTGCCGATTATATTCGTCGACAAACACTGAAAAATGCTGAGCGTTACATCACGCCGGAATTAAAAGCCTTTGAAGATAAAGCACTCTCTGCGCAAAGCCGCGCTTTAGCTCGCGAAAAAGCCTTGTACGAGGAATTAATTGATAAACTCAATAATTATTTAATCGAACTACAAGATTCTGCCGCAGCGGTTTCCGAATTGGATGTCTTGTGTAATCTCGCCGAACGCGCGACTCAATTAAATTTTTCTTGTCCGCAGTGGAGTGACGCACCGCAATTGCAGATTATCGGTGGGCGACATCCGGTGGTTGAACAAGTGAGCAGCTCGCCGTTCGTGCCTAACGATTTACAATTTGATCACCAGCGCCGCATGTTGATTATCACCGGCCCAAACATGGGCGGTAAATCGACTTACATGCGTCAAGCTGCGTTGATTTGTTTGTTAGCGCACATCGGCAGTTTTGTACCGGCAAAATCCGTCACACTGAGTTTGGTTGATAAAATTTTTACGCGTATTGGTTCATCCGATGATTTAGCCAGTGGTCGTTCAACCTTTATGGTGGAGATGACCGAAACTGCAAACATTTTGCACAATGCAACACCCAAAAGTTTGGTATTGATGGATGAAGTCGGCCGTGGCACCAGTACTTTTGATGGTTTGTCACTCGCCTGGGCTTGCGCAAAACATCTTGCTGAACAAGTAAAAGCCTTTACGTTATTTGCAACGCATTATTTTGAATTAACCAGTTTGCCGGAAACCATTCCTGGGATTGTTAACGTGCATCTGGATGCAACCGAACATCAGGATCGCATTGTGTTTTTGCACAAAGTGCAAGAAGGCCCCGCCAGCAAGAGTTACGGTTTGCAAGTCGCCAAGTTAGCGGGCATTCCTGACCGAGTAATTACTGAAGCCAAAAACCAATTGCATCTTTTGGAAAATGGCGAACATCCGCATGCAATTAAATCAACAAATGTTGTGCAGGAAGCGCCTTCTGCATTACCGCTATCACAACCTGTTATGCAATCGGGTTTGTTTGATGTATTGCCAAATCCTGCGTTGGATGCATTGAAAAAAATTAATCCGGATAATTTGAGTCCACGTGAAGCATTGGAACAACTTTATCGATTGAAAGAGATTTATTCGAAGGGGAAGTGAGGCTATTTCGCCTCACTTATTTCAATCACTTAAAACGAATACCCCAGACCGAGCATATAGACCATTGGATCTATAGTCACATCAACACTGGCGGCGTGAGTGCCATTCACTGAAATGTCAGCGGTTGTTTCTATGTCGATTTTCCACAGGGCTGCATTCAAATACCAATTTTCAGAGAGTTTGAGATCCGCACCTAACTGGAATGCAACACCAGTTGAATCATCAAGCGATATATCTGTGTCGCCACCTAACGCAGTATCCAATTGATTACTGGTGCTGCTATCAAAAAATGTCGTGTAATTTAAACCAATGCCAATATAAGGCTGAAAGGTTTCATTCGCTAGCGGGTAATATTGCAAAGATACTGTTGGCGGTAGATGTTTGGTTTTACCTATGTCAACGCCATCCAGTGCGCCGGCACCGACAATATCATGTTCGAACGGCAATGCAGCCAGAACTTCTACAGCAAATTGCGATGAAAAAAACCAGGTTCCTGAAAATCCCAAACCTGTCGCATCTTCAACGTCCACCTTTCCACCCAACACAGTTTCACTTGATGCGTCAGGTGCTACCTGTGCAACACCAACACGCAGAAAAAAATCTCCCGCTTCATGTGCTTGAGCTGTAGCAATACAACCACCTGATAACAACAAGGCTAATACTAATTGACGCATATCTTCATTCCTCTTTCGTTTGACTCGGAGTCAGTGTTACGAATTCACACGAGGCATTTGTTGATATGTATCAACTCTTTTTGACAAACACTCCTCTATTTATTCGTTCGAATAAAAATTGATTTATAGCAATATTCTGCTTGGGCTTAGCCAGTAAAGTGTAAAGTTTTTCAGCCGGAATTATTTACTTAACATTTTCGATGGTCTTCTATAAGCTCTTGCAAATCAACCTAATCAGGAGCGCAGACATGAACAAACCTATTGTCTTAATTACAGGAGGCAGCAATGGTATTGGCGCCGCTACCGCTCTTCTGGCAGCTAAAAATGGATACGATATCGCGATCACTTATCTGCAAGATAAAACCTCTGCAGAAAAAATTGCAGAACAAATAAGAGCGCTTGGTGCGGATGTTTTAATGATGCAAGCCGATGTCGGAATCGAAACAGATATCCTCAAAACATTTGATGCAATTGATACAAAGTATGGCCGATTGGATGCTTTGGTGAACAACGCTGGCATTTTGCAACAAAAATTATTTTCAGAAATAGATTACGATGAATTGCAAAAATTATTTGCAGTGAATGTGATCGGCAGTTTTATTTGCGCACGTGAAGCGATCAAACGTATGGCTAAATCAAAAGGTGGACGCGGTGGTAGCATAGTGAATGTTTCATCTATTGCATCGCGAGTAGGTTCGCCCTTTGAATACATAGACTATGCGGCAACTAAAGGTGCTATAGACACCTTTACTTTAGGGTTAGCAAAAGAAGTGGCCGAAGAAGGTATTCGAGTGAATGCTGTCCGACCTGGCATTATCAATACTGAACTCCACGCCAAGGGTGGTGAACCGGGACGAATCGCTAGAATTGCGCCCTCAATTCCCATGAAACGTGCAGGTGAACCTATAGAAGTCGCTCATGCCATTCTCTGGTTAATGTCAAACCAGTCCAGTTTCACTACCGGCCACCTGTTGGATGTCGGCGGCGGGCGTTAAACAACTACACAAATCCAGCCAGCCTGTTTAGAATGCGCGCCTCGATATTGATTACTATCCGGAGTTACCTATGACCTTTGTTGTTGGGGAAAACTGCATCAAGTGCAAACACACCGACTGTGTTGAAGTATGTCCCGTAGACTGCTTTTATGAAGGCCCTAACTTTTTGGTTATTCACCCCGATGAGTGTATTGATTGCGCCCTGTGTGAGCCTGAGTGCCCGGTTGGAGCGATTTTCTCGGAAGATGAATTGCCGGATGATCAAGCCGTATTTTTGGAATTGAATGCTGAGTTGGCACAGGTTTGGCCCAATATAACCGAGATTAAAGACGCTCCTGCGGATGCTGCTGAATGGGATGGTGTTCCCGGCAAACTGCAGTATCTTGAGCGCTGATTATCACCATGCGTTTCAGAAACCCTGCGTAATTGCAGGGTTTTTTTTCGCCTGCAAAAGAGCAGATTAAAAGCCTGTGCTACACTCAAAATGCCTGTGACAGGCATAGTGCGAAAACATCAAACCTGAATTCTGTTGAGGCGAAACTTATGGCGAATGATAAAAACTACAGTGAAAAACGTGATTTTATTCGCATGAAAATCAGCGCTCCCCTCGGCACAAAACTTATCACAGCAGGTAAAGTTATTGAAGGCATGTGCCGTGATCTAAGCGGTGGCGGCCTGCAGGTGGAAGCCAAAGAAACCATCGCTATGGGTACAGAGCTTGAAGTCGAGGTAGCCTCAACGCACGGACACAGCCCCAGCCTGAAAGCCAAGGTCAAAGTCATACGCGTGCTGGAAATTAATGCCGGAAATTATTTAATCGGTATGGAAATTATCAATTTGATTGAGTGATGCCACCCTCACCCCAACCCTCTCCCTGAGGGAGAGGGAGCTAAAAAACCTCGGCATGTCGAGGTTTTTTAGCTCCCCACTTTGACAAATCGCACGAACAATCCCCTCTCCCTCCGGGAGAGGGTTAGGGTAAGGGCAAGATTTTTACAAACTAGCCAAAGCCGCATTAAAGGTCGCACTGGGGCGCAAAGCAGCAACTGCTTTTGCATCATCCAAACGATAGTAGCCACCTAAATCAAATGGTTTACCTGAAGCCGCTTTTAACTCGCCAACAATTTTCGCTTCATTCTCAGTCAGCGTTTTTGCCAAAGGTGCAAATTCTTTTGCCAACTCGGCATCATCGGTTTGCGCAGCTAGGGCTTGCGCCCAATACAGCGCTAAATAGAAGTGACTGCCGCGATTATCCAATTCACCTGCCGCACGGCCGGGCGATTTGTTGTTATCGAGGAAAGCACCATTGGCTTGATCAAGAGTTTTTGCAAACACTTTTGCTTTGGCATTGTTAGTCACGTTACCAAAGTGATCCAGTGATTCTGCCAACGCCAAAAATTCACCGAGTGAATCCCAACGCAAGTGACCTTCTTCTACGAATTGTTGAACGTGTTTTGGAGCAGAACCACCAGCGCCTGTTTCAAACAATCCACCACCGTTCATCAATGGAACTATCGATAACATTTTTGCTGAAGTGCCTAATTCCATAATCGGGAACAAGTCAGTGAGGTAATCACGTAAAACGTTACCTGTTACAGAAATAGTATCTTTACCGGCACGAATACGATCCAAAGAATATTGAATGGCTTCTTCCGGTGTTTTGATATAAATCTCCAAATCCTTGGTATCGTGATTTTTTAAATAAGTATTCACTTTCACAATTAATTGCGCATCATGAGCACGTTTTGGGTCCAACCAGAAAACGGCTGGTGTATTGGACGCGCGCGCGCGATTGACTGCAAGTTTCACCCAGTCTTGCACTGGTGCATCTTTGGTTTGGCACATACGCCAGATATCACCGGCTTCAACATTTTGTTCCAACAAAACATTTCCAGCGGTATCAGTTACACGCACCACACCATCAGCAGAAATTTGGAAAGTTTTATCGTGTGAACCGTATTCCTCTGCGGCTTGCGCCATCAAACCCACGTTGGGCACGCTACCCATGGTCACTGGATTAAATGCGCCGTTCTTTTTGCAATCATCAAGAACTACTTGATAAATACCGGCGTAACAACGATCAGGAATACAAGCTTTGGTGTCTTGCAATTTACCTTCGGCATTCCACATTTTTCCGGAATCGCGAATCATGGCAGGCATGGATGCATCGACAATTACGTCGCTCGGCACGTGCAAATTGGTAATGCCTTTATCGGAATTCACCATAGCCAATGCAGGGCGATCTGCATAAAGTGCTTTGATATCCGCTTCAATTTCCGCTTGTTTGTCTGCTGGCAATGATTTGATTTTGGTGTAGAGATCACCAATACCGTTATTCACATCAACGCCCAAATCTTTCAACACAGCCGCGTGTTTTTCCAACACAGGTGCGTAATACACCGAAACAAAATGACCAAAAATAATCGGGTCAGATACTTTCATCATGGTAGCTTTTAAATGCACAGATAAAAGCACGCCTTGTTGTTTTGCATCTTTAATTTGCTCAGCAATAAAACTGCGCAATGCATTTTTGCTGAGCACTGATGCATCAATTAATTCACCCGCCAACACTTTGGTGGATTCTTTCAATACTTTGTTGCTGCCATCTTTGGCAATCAATTCAATTTTGACTGAGCCAGCTTCTTTAATGAGTGCAGATTTTTCGCTGCCATAAAAATCATTACTGCTCATATGGGCTACGTGAGTTTTGGAATCCGCAGACCAGGCACCCATTTTGTGGGGATTTTTACGCGCATAATTTTTGACTGACAAAGGTGCGCGACGATCAGAATTACCTTCGCGCAATACCGGGTTTACTGCAGAACCTTTGATTTTGTCGTAACGCGCCTTGGCATCTTTCTCGGCATCGTTAGTCGGTGATTCAGGATAATCAGGCAGGTTATATCCCTTCTCTTGCAATTCTTTAATTGCCGCTTTCAATTGCGGAATTGAGGCACTGATATTCGGGAGCTTGATGATATTGGCTTCAGGCGTAGTCGCCAGTTGACCCAACTCTGCCAGATGGTCAGCAATGCGTTGTTCAGCAGTCAATTTATCCGGGAAGGCAGCAATAATTCGACCGGATAAGGAAATATCACGTGTTTCCAAAGCAATACCGGATGATTTTGTAAAAGCTTGAACAATGGGAAGTAAAGAGTAAGTGGCTAAGGCTGGGGCTTCGTCAGTTTGGGTGTAGATAATTTTTGAATCAGTCATTTAAAGATGGCTCCGTCAATTCATGCTGGGAATTTCCTTGCTGTCAGCCAAGGGGCCTTGTGAGCCCTGCCTTCAACAAGATGAAATCAAGAAAGAGCCCCGCCACAGGGAATCGCCTCCCGTTGCAAGAGCGCCGGCGATTCTAGCAGTTTGACGGGGACTAATACATGCCCTTGCCTTCTACTTTATCAACATCAATCCTTTCATATCGACGCAACGCTGTTCTTCCTGAAGGGCAATTCTCAAATTGCGATTAATCACGGGATTTAAAGCTCCATATTCTGTTACTGCCGCCGCCAGCCGATTGGCATTTTGTGCAGTACAGTGTGCAGGTAACATTCCGGTTAAATAGCTCGCCATAAATCGTTCGTCTTGTTCCTGATGCAACTTCGGAATATTGGCCAGTATTTTGTCAGCATATTGATAACGGTATTCCATTTGTACTGCAGGAAATAAATTCACCATAAGCAATCTTGCCGTTGCCAATTTGTATACCTGATCTTTGGCGATAATTTTTTCAAAAAACTCTGCTTTTATTTCCGGTGTCGCTCGAACTAATTCGCAAATTAATGCCATTTGTTGTCCACGATCACTGGGATCTTTTTTCTTTTCCTGATCAGCCAATTTAATCGCTTTGGCATATTGGAATAAATTCAATCTTATTAACACTGCCCAACGTCTGTCCTGATCCAGCACCAAACCTGAAATTTTTTTCCTGCCTGTCAGGATATTGTCAAGTCGTGCCAATTCTGATTTGGAAAATACCAGCTGCACATAAGCATCAAACCAGATTTTCTGGATATCCGATCCCGCTTCCGAGGCCTGTAATTCTCGCCAGGCAATAGACTCCAACATCTTTAATTCTTTTTCAAAACCCTGCTTGTTATTTTGCATCTCGATCAAATATTCATGGGCTGCACGCAATTTCGTACTCATGGCTGCAACATCGGCAGCATCACTCGACACCATGGAACTGTTGACCAACTGGATAAATTCACTCAATCGTAAACGTTTATCCAAAACCTCATCCCATAAAATTTGCCACAAATTACTGCGCATTTCAGAATCAAAAATAGCAATATTTTTCTGGACACTGGCCAATGATTTTTTGTCCAGCGCAACTTTCAAATAACCCATATCATTCACATTGGGGTATACAAAATCCGGGCACGCCATACTCTTTTCTATCGGCATTGAGGTTTTTTCACCCGAGTATACAAAAGGAATGACAGCCGTTTGATACACCGCTTGTTGATTGGCTGATTGATCTATTTGATAAAATCCCAACTCAATTTTTTGTGATCGTAGAGTTGGATTTTCCGGAGTTGCAAATTGCAACACAGAAAATGAAGACAAAGGGGCAACATCCTGATTGTCACCACAGGCGAACTCCACCTGAATGGTATTCAAGCCTGCAAGATAGAGCCATTCCTGTGTCCAACCAGTCAGATCCTGATTGCTTGCCAAAGCGACTTCCGCAATAAAATCCCGAAGTTCAGTATTACCGTAACTGAATTTTTTTAAATAATTAGCGACTCCTTTTCGAAAATTTTCTTCTCCGGCAAAATAAGCCAATTGCTTTAATACCGAAGCACCCTTTCCATAAGTTATGCCATCAAAATTAGTAAAGGCCTCTGCTGTATTGGCGACCGGCAACTCAATCGCATGCGTAGTGACTTGCTGATCAGCGGTATAAGCCCACTGTTTCATATTGTTATAAAAAATTCGCCATGCGTCTTGCTTGAATTCACTGTTTTTTGATTGCTGTAAATAGGACATATAAGTTGCAAAACTTTCGTTCAACCACAAACCATTCCACCAATCCATAGTCACCAGATTACCAAACCACATATGCGCCAATTCATGTGAAATCACATTGGCATGACGGAAGCGTTCCAAACGGGTTTTAACTCCACGCCCGACATAAATTTCATTAAAGGTAACGGCACCCAGGTTTTCCATTGCACCCGCATTAAAATCCGGCACCACCAATTGATCGTATTTACCAAAAGGATACTCAATTTCAAAATACTGGTTATAAAAATCAAAACTTTGTTGTGTAAACGTAAACCATTCTTTTGCATTCACATATTGCGCAAGCTCTTCCCTTGCAAACAGACGTAACGGTATTTTTCCTGCTTTGTCTTCCCAAATTTTATAAGGCCCTGCATGCAGGGGGAAAATATAAGAAGGGATTTTCGGTGTTGCCGGAAATAGCCAACGTTTTTTTCCATTTTCGTCATTGATTGAAGATTCACGCTGTGCCGATATCACCTGCCAATTAGCTGGCGCCAAGACTTGTAATAAATAAGTCGCTTTAATATTCGGCTGATCAAAATGCGGAAACATTTTGTTGGCGTTATAGGGTTCAAAATTGCTGTATAGATACACATTGCCCGTTTGCGGATCTTTATAATGATGCAACCCATCACCGGCTTTGGAATATTGCCGTTCAAATTCAATACGCAAGGTATTTTTTTTGCTGGTAAAAATCTCCGGCGCCAATTGAATGAAATATTGCTCATACGCAAAATTAACCGCCGCATCATTTAGATAGACCGCATTCACTTTTCCAGAATTAAAATCCACAGTGATAGGAGAGAGATTGTTATCCGCCAAAGTAAAATCAATAATAACTTCACCCGAATAGGTTTCGGTTTGTGCATCCAGATTAATTGTCAGGCGATAGCTGACATCGGAAATTTGCCTGGCACGCATTGCGGCATATTCCTGTTCCAGATAAGGAACAACTTTGCGATCCACCCTAACCTTTTCTTGTTTGATTTCTGATTCTTGTTTGGCATCCTGTCCGGGTTGCTGACATGACAGTAACAAACCGGATGAAATAATGATTAACAAAAATCGCAACACCGGATTCATCTTTATTTTTCTCCATCAAAAAAATTACATAAAAAAAGCCGCTGACTTGCATCAACGGCTTTTTGTTTTTTTAGTGATTCAAATACCATTAATTTCCATAGCTCATCAAGCGTTGATAACGGCGTTCCAGCAAGGCTTCTATCGGCTCTTTACTCAATTGCTCAACCTGGGCTATCAAACGGTTTCTTAATGTGCTGGCCATTTCATCCAGATTTCGATGTGCACCACCCAAAGGTTCTGGAATAGTTTCATCAACAATCCCCAAATCTTGTAACACTTTGGATGTAACGCCCATGGCCTGGGCAGCTTCAGGAGCCTTGGCAACCGTTTTCCAAATAATATTGGCGCAACCTTCAGGAGAAATAACAAAATAAGTGGAGTACTGAAGCATATTGAGCTGATCACCCACACCAATTGCCAAAGCACCACCAGATGAACCCTCACCGATAACGGTACAAATAATCGGCGTTCGCAAACGGGACATTACCGCCAGATTTTGTGCAATGGATTCCGAAATCCCTCTCTCTTCCGAATCAATACCGGGATAGGCACCGGGAGTATCGATCAAGGTCAATATTGGCATTTTGAAACGTTCAGCCATCTCCATCAGACGCAATGCTTTGCGATAGCCTTCCGGTCTGGGCATACCAAAATTACGTTGAACTTTTTCAGTGACAGTCCTGCCCTTTTCTTCACCAATAATCATTACCGGTTTATCATCAAGACGACCTATGCCACCAATAATGGCTTTATCGTCACCAAAACGGCGATCGCCATGCAGTTCATCGAAATCGGTAAATACGCGGGAAATATAATCAGAGGCATATGGACGCAACGGATGACGGGCAACCTTGACGACTTCCCATGGAGTCAATTTGGAATAGATGGATGCTGTCAGTTTTGTACTTTTTTCGCGCAGCTTGGCGATTTCATCGGCAAGGTTGACATCGCTTGAGCGACCAACCATTTGTAATTCTTCAATCTTCGTTTCAAGTTCAGCAATCGGCTGTTCAAAATCCAGAAAATTTAGATTCATATCAAGCTCTTGTACGTCTAGGAATTGGACTTAGCCAGTGGCGATTCCGCCTACCCGGTCGCTAATGGGGCGCTACATTACGCGAAAACACCCAATTAGTCGATATTTTTAGGCCAAAGGCTTATCTGAAACCGGCTCATATTGAATAGAATTATTTTTGCAAAATCTGCCCAATATCAAAATGTTGCCAGCATTAACAAGAGGTTAATTTCAAGAAAATTATCGGAAGGAAGATCCCCCCGTCCCGAAGGGAAAGGGGGAGAGGGTACAAAACTTTTCCTTAAGAATATTTCCTTGTCATTTCTGACTACAGTAAGTCTATTGAATATGGTTTACAGTTTTATTGCCAATTTGATGCCAAAAAAATATTTACACTTCCGTACAAAACCGCTGTCGCAAATTACAACAAGCATTGAACTATTGATAGACCAAACTGACTGATTGCAAACCATAACGCTCGCGTAAACTTTGCAACAATTCATCTTCCGGTCTCAATAACCAATCGCTTCCCAATTGGATTTGAGCTTTGGCATCACTGCGAATGTAATCAATAATCAGTGGGCACCTGGCTACTTTTTGCGGGGAACCGCGATGCAATTGTAAAAGCTGCATTAAATCGCGAACAGCGTTGGGAGCTAATAATCCAGCATGCCATTGCAAATGTATTTCACGCACTTTGTCCTGCCGCAGATCACTTAACAATTGCACATTGTCAGCACTCATTTTTAATTGACCACTGAAATCATCGTGTTTCACTTGACCAGTAACCACCAACAATCCGTCTTTCAACAACAGATCGCGTGAGTCGTTATAAATTTCAGAAAAAAGTGTGACGTCTATACGTCCGGTGCGATCATCCAGAGTCAGTATTGCCAAATTATCGCCGCGTTTGGTTTTCACTACACGCTGCGAAATAATTAATCCGGAAATAGTTTGATTGGATTTTTCCGGTTTTAAATTGGCGATGCGTGAGCTGACTAAATGTTCGAGCTCTTGTTCGTATTCATCAATCGGGTGACCGGTTAAATACAAACCCAGCGTTTCTTTTTCAGCGTGTAATCTATCTTTAATTGACCAACTGCGCGTATTTAAAAAATCTTTATAAACATCAGTGATGGAGCTTTCGGCAGCAATTACTTCACCAAATAAATCCGTCATACCCGCGCTGGAATTTGCTGCAGATTGTTCAGCAGTTTTCACCGCTTCGCTCATGGCTGCAAACATAATTGCACGGTCGTGATCACGATTGTAATGTGGCGTGTTGTAACTAGGGCCTAATCTATCTGCAGCGCCGGAACGAATAATCGCTTCAAGCGCACGTTTATTCACTTTGCGCGCATCCACCCGCGCGCAGAAATCAAATAAATTTTTAAATGGTCCAGCCTGGTTCCGCGCTGCAATTATCGATTCCACCGGGCCTTCACCCAAACCTTTAATAGCGCCCAATCCATAAATAATGTTGCCTTCATCATCGACCGTAAAATGAAACTCACCGGAATTCACATCAGGTGGCAGAAGTTTCAATTTCATGGTGCGACATTCTTCGATGAAGGTCACCACCTTGTCGGTTTTATCCATGTCTGACGACATAGTCGCCGCCATAAAATGCGCGGGATAATGTGCTTTTAACCAAGCGGTTTGATACGAAACAATGGCGTAAGCCGCCGAGTGCGATTTGTTAAAACCATAACCCGCAAATTTTTCTACCAGGTCAAAAATTTTAATTGCCAGTTCACCATTAATACCTTGTTGTTTTGCACCTGCTTCGAAAACTTCACGTTGTTTGGCCATTTCTTCCGGTTTTTTCTTACCCATTGCGCGACGCAACATGTCCGCGCCGCCGAGTGTGTAACCTGCAAGCACCTGTGCAATTTGCATCACCTGTTCTTGATACACAATCACACCGTAAGTCGGCTCGAGTACGGGTTTTAAACTTTGATGTTGAAATTTTGCATCGGGATAAGCAACTTGAGCGCGACCGTGTTTACGGTTGATAAAATCATCCACCATGCCCGATTCCAAAGGACCCGGACGAAAGAGTGCAACCAATGCGATCAGGTCTTCGATATTGTCAGGCTGCAAACGTTTGATCAAATCTTTCATGCCGCGCGATTCCAATTGGAATACGGCGGTGGTTTCAGCGCGTTTTAATAATGTATAAGTTTTCGGATCATCAAGCGGAATTGCGCTGATATCCAACGGTGGTTCGCCTTTCTTTGCGCGCTGTTTGTCGATCATAATGCGCGCCCAATCGATAATGGTGAGCGTGCGCAAACCTAAAAAGTCGAACTTCACCAAACCAGCTTCTTCAACATCGCCTTTATCAAATTGTGTAACCAAACCACCGCCGCTTTCATCGCAATACAAAGGCGCAAAGTCAGTGAGTTTGGTGGGCGCAATCACCACACCCCCGGCGTGTTTACCGACGTTGCGCGTTAAGCCTTCCAACTGCTCTGCCATTTCCCATATTTCTTGGGCGTCGCCATCCATCGCTAAAAATTCTTTTAGTTGCGGTTCTTCTTGCAAGGCTTGTTCAAGCGTCATGCCGGGTGTGGGTGGAATTAATTTCGATAATTTATCAGCAAGGCCGTAAGATTTTCCTTGCACACGCGCAACGTCACGCACCACCGCTTTGGCGGCCATGGTACCGAAGGTAATAATTTGGCTGACGGCATCGCGACCGTAATTATCCGCAACATAGGAAATCACTTTATCGCGATTATCCATACAAAAGTCGATATCAAAATCCGGCATGGACACACGTTCCGGATTCAAAAAACGTTCGAAGAGTAAATCGTATTCCAGTGGATCAAGATCAGTGATTTTTAATGAATAGGCCACCAAAGAACCCGCACCCGAGCCACGACCTGGCCCTACCGGAATGCCGTGATCTTTTGCCCACTGGATAAAATCCATCACAATCAAAAAATAACCGGGGAAACCCATTTGGATAATAATATCCAATTCAAAGGTCAATCGATCATCGTAAACTTTTCGACGCTCTTGATAGTCGGGTGCGTTTTTATCCAACAAACGATCGAGCCGCTCTTCCAAACCTTTTTGCGAAATTTGTCGGAAAAATTCGGCTTCAGTTAATCCGGCGGGGATGGGATACTCGGGTAAAAAATATTTACCCATTTGAATAGTAAGATTACAACGCTTGGCGATTTCGACTGTGTTGGCTATGGCTTCAGGTATATCGCTAAATAACTCAGCCATTTCTTCTGCCGAGCGTAAATATTGTTGATCGCTGTAACGACGCTCACGACGCGGGTCATCCAATGTGCGGCCTTCACCAATGCACACACGCGCCTCATGCACTTCGAATTCATCAGATTTTAAAAAGCGCACATCGTTAGTAGCAACCACCGGGCAATTCATATCCGCAGCCAAATCAACCGCCGCGTGCAAATAATTTTCGTCGTTCTCGCGACCGGTACGTTGCAACTCAATATAAAAACGATTGGGAAAATCTTTCATCCAACCCGACAACAAACTTTCAGCTTGAGGACGACGCCCGGACAAAAGCGCTACACCTATCTCGCCAAATTTTGCACCGGATAATGCAATCACACCTTCACTTAGTTCGCTCACCCATTGACGCTGCACATAAGCCATTCCCTGTTGCTGACCATAACGCCAGGCACGCGAAATCAATTCAATAATATTTTTGTAGCCTTTGTCGTTCATCGCCAACAAGGTAAATTGTGTCGGCTGGGATTCGCCGTCATCCGACAACAATAAAAAATCACTACCCGCAATCGGCTTAACACCTGCACCCTGCGCTGCTTTATAAAATTTGATTAATCCGTAAAAATTGGTGAGATCGGTAATCGCACAAGCGGGCATTTTTTTGCCTGCAACCGATTTAATCAGCGGCTTGATTCGCACCACACTGTCGTGAAGTGAAAATTCAGTGTGAATGCGCAGGTGAACGAAGTTTGCGATTGACATAATTGGTTGTTCTATAAAAGTATTTCATACTTCACCCCCTCCTAACCTCCCCCTTGGCAAGGGGGAGGGACTTTACTCCCTACTTATTAAGAAGGGAGTTGTTCCCCACTTTGAAAAAGGGGGGCTAGGGGGGATTTAAAAACTATGAAGCTCAAAACAACTTCATCTGTTCAATTTTATTTCTTACCGGCGCATAAGAGCGTCGGTGAATATCAGTTACACCTAATTTTTCCAAGGCATCCATATGGACTTGTGTGGGATAACCCTTGTGATCGGCAAAACCATAACCGGGATATTGTTTGTCCAGCAGAATCATTTCGCGATCACGCGTTACTTTGGCGAGAATTGAGGCGGCACTGATCGCTGCGACACGGCTATCACCTTTCACTACAGCCTCTGCCGGGTATTTCCATTTGGGTAATTTGTTGCCATCGACCAATACGTGTTCCGGTTGAATATGCAAACCTTCGACTGCGCGAGTCATGGCGAGCAAACTGGCTTGTAGAATATTAATGCGATCGATTTCTTCAACACTGGCGCGAGCAATACACCAGGATTTGGCTTTCAGTTTGATTTCATCAAATAACAACTCACGTTTTTTTTCAGTGAGTTTTTTGGAATCATCCAAGCCTTCGATAGGATTTTCCGGATCCAATATCACCGCTGCAGCAACTACGTCACCCGCCAGTGGACCGCGGCCAACTTCGTCACAACCCGCCAATAGAAGACCCTGATAAATCGAAATAAAAGGTTCCATAAAAAATCACTGCCTATAAATAAGCGACGCTATCGCTTTTGCAGCACATTCACTGGCATTGCGTTTTAAAATACCGTGCATGTCTTTGAATTGACTGACCAACTCACTGGTTTCGTCCGGGTTTTCAAAATAATTCATTACCGCATTACTCAATGCCTGCGGCGTTGCTTTGTCCTGAAGCAATTCCGGCACCAATAATTTTTGCGCCAACAAATTTGGCAAGGATATAAAAGGGGTTTTGAGAAGCCAGGACAAAATTTTATAGGTCACAGGTGCCATTTTATAAGCAACCACCATAGGCTTTTTCAACAACATGGCTTCCAGTGTGACAGTTCCTGATGCCAGCAACACGACATCGGACGCGGCCATCACTTCATGTGAATGACCATTAAATAGAGTAAAAGGAAAATCAACATAATCACTTAATGCAATATGCAACTGACGATAACGATCTGTATTCGCTGCAGGGATAACAAAATGTAATTGGGGATCCTGTTCCAAACAATACACACCTGCATGCATAAACAAATCAGCCATACGCTCAACTTCACTTGAACGACTGCCAGGCAACAACGCGACCAATCGACCTGATTCAGGTAAACCCAGTGACTTTCTCGCAGCAATTTTATCGGTATGCAGTGGAATTTCGTCAGCCAGATGATGCCCGACAAATTCAACAGGAACCTGATGATCCTGATAAAACTTGGCTTCAAATGGCAATAAAGTCAAAATCAGATCTACCGCACGTTTTACTTTTAAAACCCGCTTTTGTCGCCAGGCCCAAACCGATGGACTCACGTAATGAACGGTCTTAATACCCTTTTCTTTTAAAGATTCTTCCAGTGACAAATTAAAATCCGGTGAATCAATTCCGATAAAAACACTCGGTGGGTTTTTAATAAAATGCTCACGTAAAAATTTTCTGATGCGCAGTAATTCAAAAATTCGCTTAAGTGGCTCAATCAATCCCATCACTGCCAATCTGTCTTGCGGAAAATAGGAATGAAACCCCTGAGCCAACATGCGAGGGCCACCAATGCCGGAAAAGGTTGCAGAAGGAAACAATTTGCGAAGCTCTTGCATCAGCGCAGCACCCAGAATATCGCCTGATGACTCACCAACCACTATCGCAATATGAATAGATTCAGACACGCAAATCTCCATCGGGGATTTTTTATGAGTTTCTTCATGAACCTGACCCCACCCTAACCCTCCCCTTGCCAAGGGAGGGAACAGATTTCACTCCGCAAAAAGTAGGGAGTAAAGTCCCTCCCCCTGCCAAGGGGGAGGTTAGGAGGGGTAATGTTTAACGAACAATTCCACGAGTAGATGACTCAAGTGATTCAATCAAGGGGATCAACGCAGAGCATTCAGCTTGCATTTGCTTGAGTTCAATCAAGGCTTCGTCCAAGGTCAAACCACGACGATAAATAGTTTTGTAGGCTTTGCTTAACGTCGTTAAATCTTCTTTAGTAAAACCACGGCGACGCAAACCTTCAATATTGATATTTTTCGCCTCAGCGGGATTTCCATTAACCATCATATAAGCCGGCACATCTTTACCAATTGCAGTTCCCATTCCGGAAAAACTGTGGGCACCGATTCTGCAAAACTGATGGACCAGCGTGAATCCACCGAGTATCGCCCAATCATCTATATGCACATGGCCAGCCAATGCAGAGTTGTTGACCAAAATACAATTATTGCCAATTACACTGTCATGCCCAACATGGACATAGGCCATTAACAAATTATTGTCGCCAATCGTAGTTTCATGTCGATCCTGGACAGTGCCGCGATGAATAGTAACGCCCTCGCGGATGACATTGTTGTCGCCCATTACAAAACGTGTAGCTTCACCTTTGTACTTTAAATCAGGAGTATCTTCACCCAATGTTGAAAATTGATAGATGCGATTATGTTTACCGATTTTTGTCGGGCCTTTGATAATGACATGGGATGCAATAATACTTCCTTCACCAATTTCTACTTCATCACCAATAATAGTCCAGGGACCGATCTGAACATCAGCCGCAATTTTGGCATCAGGGTGAACAATGGCATTAGGGTCAATCAAGATAAGATCTCGTAAAAATTAATATTTTCTGTCAGCACACAGAATGGTAGCCGAAGCTGCCAAAACACCGTCCACTGTCGCTTTACATTCAAATTTCCAAATACCGCGTTTTTCCGACACTACGCGCGACTCCAGTTGCAGACGATCCCCTGGTACAACTTGTCGTTTAAAACGAACATCGTCCACACCTGCGAATAAATAAAGCGAACCATCTTGTGGTTTTTTATTCATGGTTTTGAACCCGAGAATACCTGAAGCTTGTGCCATAGCTTCAATAATTAACACGCCGGGAAATACTGCAGTTTGTGGGAAGTGACCATTGAACACATCCTCATTGATTGTAATATTTTTATACGCAATGATGGATTCACCCTCAACCAATTCGACCACACGATCAACCAATAAAAACGGATAACGATGTGGTAAATATTCTTTAATTTCATTTATATCCATCATCTGGAAAAGCCTCAAATAAAAACGTTATTACGATTTTTTGTCACGTTCAAGTTTTTGCAAACGATTTGCCAGATCATCAAGATGACGGAAACGTGCCGCATTTTTTCGCCATTCTTTGGTACTGCTCATCGCCGTACCGGATGAATAAGAACCTGATTCAGAGATTGATGAAGTCACCAAACTCATTGCGGTTATATGAACTTTGTCTGCAATATGTAAATGACCCACAATACCAACAGCGCCCGCTATCGTACACTGATTACCGATCACTGTACTGCCTGCAATTGCAGTATGACCAGCGATTGCTGTATTGCGGCCAATTTTTACGTTGTGTGCTATCTGCACCAGATTGTCGATGATGACCCCATCTTCGATTACAGTATCATCCAGTGCACCTCTGTCGATGCAGCTATTCGCGCCAATCTCAACTTTATTTCCGATAATGACTCCACCAAGCTGATGGATCTTCAACCAACCATCATCCAGAGGTGCGAAACCAAAACCATCCGCACCTATAACACAACCGCTGTGAAGCAAACATTCAGAACCAATTTTAATTCCATGATAAACAGTAACATTGGCCCGCAATTCTGTGTACGCACCAATTTCTGTTGTATCACCAATAACACAGCCAGCACCTATAACAACACCATCACCCAAAACAACATGATCACCAATAACAACCTTGGGACCCAAACTAACATTCTTGCCTATAACAACAGACTCGCCTATCACAGCTGTGGCATGAATACCTGAAGTTTGCACAGGTGTAGTTTTGAAAAGCGCACTTAATCTGGCGTACGCCAAATAAGGTTTGGCGACAAGTATTTTGTTTCCTGAATACTCATTGATCAACGCAGAATTAATTAACACCGCACCTGCAGAGGTTGATAATAGATATTTTTTGTAAACCGGATTCGCGATAAAACTTAGATGGTTGCGTGTTGCTGTCTGCAAGCTGGCGATTCCATTCACTTGATGATTTTCATCTCCATGCAGCTCGGCATTCAGATGCCGAGCAATTTCTTTTAAGGTAAAGAAGCGCATGAATCTAGATGCAATCACTGCATCATTTTGCCTTGTTCAAGGCTTCAATTAATTTGGGCGTGTAATCACTTTTGGGATCCAAATGAACCAGAGCACGAGGGCTTACTACCATTGACACACCTTCTGCAGCAATAATTTGTTTCATAGCTGCTTCAAGTTTTGGGCTAAGCTCCTTCACAATTTCCTGACGCAGATTCATTTCTGCCTGTTCCATTTTTTTCTTTTGTGTCTGGAAGTCCTGAACCAGGGTTTGGTATTTCTTTTCATTTTCTGCTTTTTGTTCTTTGCTCCAGGTCATACCATCTTTTTTTGCCAGAGCATCAAGATTTTTAAGTTCGGCGTACTTGAGTTCGGCATTGGCCTTAACCGCAGCGTATTCCGCATTCTTGTTAAATTGCTCAATTTTGGTTTTTGCAAAAGTAGTTGAGAAGATAGCTGCTTCAGGATCCATAGCGATAATCTTTCCCTGAGCCAAACAGATAACAGGCGCCAACACCAAAAGTATAGCCAGCGACATTTTTTTTATAATTAACACAATAGTTTCCTCACAAGTAAAAACGAATTATCAAAACTAGAAGGTTTGACCCATAGTAAACTGAAAGTTTTCTGTTTGGTCGTACTCTGAATCATTGATCGGTTTGGCAATGCTGAATGTCATGGGACCGAATCCGGAAATCCAGGTCAACCCCAAGCCAACAGAAGCGCGCATATTATCCATACTTACGTCATAACAATTCAATTGTTTTTCACCGCAGTCAGTATCAAACACATTCCCGGCATCAAAAAACAGGGTTGTTTGGACAGAGCGCTGATCTTTTATAAATGGCAGCGGGAAAAGTATTTCAGCTCCGCCTTCAAGAAGAATGTTGCCACCAAAAGCACCCCTGTTACGCCCCAGATAAATGCTGCCGTAATCGTAAACTAACTTGTTCTGATCACATTCCAGATTTTGTTGATACTGACTGGCACACAGCACATAGGCAGTACCAAATTGTTCATTGTCCTGGGCAATACCATCACCGTTGATATCATCCCAAGCCAGGGGTAAGCCGAAACTGTCCCTGATATTTTTGGCTGTGGCTACCGGTGTACCCAAGGGCCCCAAGGTGTTTCTTTCGTAACCACGCACCGAACCCAAACCACCCGCATAATAATGTTCAAAGAATGGAAGCTCATCCAGGTCACCATAAGCAGCAGCATAACCAACCTCTGCCCTCAGCTTTAAAGTGAAATCTCCCCATATCGGAAAAAATTGTTGTGCAGAGAAGTTGGCTTTGTAATAAGTCAAATCTCCTCCCGGTAAAGAGACCTCTGCAGAAAGCATTTGCGATGAACCACGATTAGGCAGTATTCCGCGATTCAATGTCGATCTCATCCAACTCACACCAGCCTGAATATCATTAAATACATCGCCGTGACGATCCAGAAAACCTTCCTCGCCCAGCATGGATTCAGTAAAGGGAGTTGTTGTTATTGTGCCTTCCGGAAAATCCAGCCCGCTGAGGTACCTTTCCTGAAGCGATTCAATATCATCCAGATCCAGATACCCCACGCCTTCAACCCAAGTAGGTGTGCGAATAATTTCCTGCGATGAATAACGGGTTGCTTCGATTTCAAGATTCCTGACACCAATTTCGAAACCGATACGCTCAATATCAGAAACCGGATAACCGAAATTCATTTTTGCACCGTAGGTATTGGTGCTGAACGGCGTAATGTTGTATTTGCCGTAATCACTTTGCGTGTAATAGAGGCTCATGCCTCGGCTGACACCATCCGCTGTGAAATAAGGGTCGTTGTAATTAAAGCTGTAAGCCGTCTGGTATTTGTTTTGACTGAAATTAAACCCAACCTGTTTCCCGGTTCCAAACCAGTTGGACTGTTGGATATTCGCCGAAAACATCAAGCCATAAACTTGCCCATAACCGATTTGCAGACCCATGCTACCCGAAGGCTGTTCTTCTACTGTGTACTCAACATCCACCTGATCTGACGTACCGGGAACTTCTTTATTTTCAACTTTTACTTCCTTGAAGTAACCCAAACGCTCCAACCTGACTTTGGAAATCTCAATCTGTGCAGAATTGGCAGAGCCGCCTTCCATTTGCCTCATTTCGCGACGCAGAACTTCATCCAGGGTTTTCAGGTTACCGCGGAAATTAATACGATTAACATAAGCCCGCTTGCCAGGCTCAATCATAAAAGTCACTTTTACGGTCTTATTGTCTTCGTCTTTTTCTGTAATGCCTTCAACTTTGGCAAAGGTATAACCCTGATTACCCAATACCTTGGTGACAGTTTCTTCCGAAGTCGTCATTAAAATTTGGGAGAAAGTTTGATCTTTTCTGACCAGTAACAAACTTTGAATTATTTTTTCATCCAGAATAGGATCGCCCGCCAATTCAACATCACTGACTTTATAGACATCACCCTCTGTGACGTTAACTGTAATAAAAATTTTCGATTTGTCGGGACTCAATGACACCTGTGAGGAGTCAACCTTGAAATTCAAATAACCACGATCAAGATAAAAAGATTCGAGTGTTTCAAGATCTCCCTTCATTTTTTCTTTGTTGTATTTGTCATTGCCGGAAATCCATGACCAGAAGCCGGAGCTTTTGAGTTCAAATAATTCCAGAAGCTCCAAATCTTTGAAAACCTTGTTACCCACGATATTGATTTGTTTAATACGGGATGGACTGCCTTCAGTGATATTCACTGTCACACGAACCTGGTTGCGCGGTAAGTCTTTTATTTTTACTTTAACACTGGCGCCATAACGCCCCTGATTCACATACTCCCTTTGCAACGATTGGGAAATACCTTCCAGGGTGGCACGTTTGAAAATTTGACCTTCAGATAAATTATTTTCTTTCAAACTGTCCATCAGGTTTTCCGTTTTAATGGCTTTATTTCCTTTTAAAACAATTTTGTTAATCGCGGGTCGTTCTTTGATTACCAAAACCAACACATCACCATCACGTTTGATGGCAACATCAGCAAAGAATCCGACTTTGAACAATTCGCGAGTTGCGTTTTGAATATCTTCCTGAGTGACCGTATCACCAACACGAATAGGTAAAGCACTGAAGACTGTACCCGCAGAAACGCGCTGAAGACCTTCAACACGAATATCACTGACACGAAATGTCTGCGCATAAACTGAAATGGATAAGCACAACAACATCACACCACAAAAACTTCGAATCAACACTTGCATCATATTTATATTTTCTATTAAACGGAAAGTTACAGGCTTCCAGCAAAACCGCTGTCTAAACTAAAGCCTGGTGAAATCGTTATACAAAGCAAAAAGGCTCAAGCAGATAATCAACGTAAAACCGATTTGGTTACCCCAGCTTTGAATCCTTTCGGACACTGGTTTTCCCTGAATTACTTCAAACAGGTAATAAAATAAGTGTCCTCCATCCAAAACAGGGATGGGTAAAAGATTAAAAATAGCGAGCGATATACTGATAATCACCAGAAAATAAACAAAACTCTCCAGGCCGGTCTTTGCCGAAGAGCCCGCCACCTTAGCAATGGTTACTGGCCCGCTCAAGTTCTTAGTGGAAATTTCTCCAACAATCAGCTTCTTGATTGACAAAAGGATAAAACCCGATGTCTCCCAGGTTTTATCGACTGCTTTCACAAATGCGGTAATGACAGAATAATTCTGTAGCCTCACCAAACTTTCATCAATTGGTTGTGATAAAGGCGCCATACCCACTTTACCCAGGGATTTACCTGAGGATCGATCCAATTGCGGCGTCACCTGCAACTGCAGCTCTTGTCCTGCGCGATCAATCCATACATCCAAAGTTTTCTGTGGATGGCGCTGTACCAATTTGACCCACTCGGTAAAGTCATTTATCGGTTGATCACCCACTTTCACAATTCGATCACCCGACTGGAACCCGGCTCTTTCAGCGGGTGAATCTTTTATAACCTCACCCACTAGAGGCGCAATAGGAAAATAGAGCTCAATTCCAAAGCCTTCCACCGGATCAGGATCAGCGCTGTCTTTTAACCAATCTTGTAATTGCCCCTGCAAACGATACTCATAACTGGAATCTGCGTAGACAACACTGACTTCTATTACACCCGTTTCACCCAGACGTCTGGCCAACGCCCTGTTCAGATCGCCCCATGTAGGTGTTGGTATGCCATCTACAGCCAATATTTCCTGACCGGCTTCTATGCCCATATGACTGGCAACTGAATCAGGCAATACTTTGCCAACCTTTGGAATCAGGTTCCTTTCCCCACCCAGAAGAAGCCCCCACAGGAGCACTATCGCCAGCAGAAAATTGGCTATAGGACCGGCGGCAACTATGGCAATACGCTTCCAGACAGATTGATTATTGAAAGCCAGATGCCGTTCAGATTCTGGAACATCACCCTCGCGCTCATCCAGCATTTTGACGTATCCGCCCAAAGGCAAGGCAGAAAGACTGTATTCAGTGCCCGATTTGTCCCTGATGGACCAAAGTATTTTTCCAAATCCGATTGAGAAGCGCAGGACTTTTACACCACATCGTCTGGCGACGTAGAAATGGCCAAACTCGTGCACCGCCACCAAAATAATCAGTGCAACCAGAAAGAATAAAATTGTTTCGACCCAATACACCCTAGCCTCCTGTTTGGATTAATTGCCGGGCCAGGCTGCGAGCCTGGGCATCGGCGGCTTGGACATGAGCCAGATCAGAGGGTTCAGTCACAACCATTTTTTGCATAACATCTGAAATAATCTGCGGGATTCGGGTGAAACCTATTTTTCGCCCCAGAAACGCATCCACAGCAACTTCGTTAGCTGCATTCAGAATCGCAGGTGCTGTACCCGCTGTTTTAGCGGCGGCTTCAGCCAATGCCAGGCAGGGGAAGCGCTGGTAATCCGGTGCCGAAAAATCCAGACGTGCAGTCGCAATCAAATCCAGGCTGGCAACACCGGATTCCATTCGTTCAGGCCATGCCAAAGCATGGGCTATAGGAGTACGCATATCCGGATTACCCAATTGCGCCAACACCGAACCATCCACATATTCCACCATGGAATGAATGACACTTTGTGGATGAATCACCACCTGGATTTGCTCAGGTTTGGCATTGAATAACCAGCAGGCTTCAATTAGCTCCAACCCTTTATTCAACATGGTCGCCGAATCGACAGAAATTTTCCTGCCCATACTCCAATTGGGATGAGCACAGGCTTGTTCCGGCGTGACATTCTTCAATTCAGATATAGGTGTATTGCGAAAAGGGCCGCCCGATGCGGTCAACAAAATTTTTCGCACGCCACAACTACCAGGGTTTGACAATAACCCGGCTGTTCGATGGTTGGGTAAACACTGGAATATTGCATTGTGTTCACTATCAATCGGCAATAAGGTTGCCTTGTGCTCGATCACGGCCTGAGTAAACAAATTACCCGCCATCACCAAAGATTCTTTATTAGCGAGCAACACTTTTTTACCGGATTTGACAGCTGCCATAGTGGGTAACAAACCAGCCGCCCCTACAATCGCCGCCATCACCAAATCCACTTCTGAAGCAGATGCTACCTGTGCCAAAGCATCAGCACCGGTTAATACTTCTGTCGGGCATTGGTGTTTTTTTAATTCGGTTTGCAATTCGACTGCATGTGCTGAATCCACCAACACCGCATAACGGGGGCGGTGCTGTAAACATTGCACAGCCAGAAGCTGCCAGCGTTTATCCGCTGTCAGTGCAAATACCTGATACTTGTCCTGATGGCGTGACAGCACATCCAAAGTACTAACACCTATGGAGCCCGTTGCCCCCAAGACTGTAATCTGCTGAAGATGTGGCATATTTAACCTGCAGCACCGAACAAACCACTGGCCATCAATGCCAGCGCAAATACCGGAGCTGCAGCTGTGACGCCATCAACCCGATCAAGAATGCCACCATGCCCTGGAAGAATAGTGCCACTATCCTTCACACCCGCATGACGCTTAACCATGGACTCCAATAAATCACCCAATACTGAGACCAGGCTGGTAGGCACAATCACCGCCAGAATTAAAGCCGGAGCGAGGCCAAAGAAGTAAGCCAGCATAAATGCCAATAACAAGTTGGCAATCAAACCACCAACAAAACCTTCCCAGGTTTTTCCAGGGCTAACCGCGATAGCCAATTTGTGCTTGCCAAAACGACGCCCAACAAAATAACCGCCGGTATCAGCAACCGCCACCACCAAAAACAGCAGAATAATCAGCCAATGTCCCTCTGCCTGTTGACGGACATAAACCAGTGCAACCCAAGTGGGTACCAGCACAAACAAGCCCATCAACAAACGCAGAAATTTATGTCCCCACAAAATAGCACTGGAGGGATACCCCTGAACCAAAAGCAAAGCCACAGCCCAAAAGCTGCAACCAATAATCAATAATTGCTGAACGGATTGCAGATTCAATTGCGGCGTTGCTTCACCGGTAAAGTCAATCCAATAAGAAATCCCTGACAACCCTACCGCAACCAACAACACATAAGCTATACGTAAAAGTGGTTGCACAATATTCGATAAACTGGCCCATTCCCATGCGCCAATCAATACCACTGCAGCCATAAAAAATGCAAAGTAGCCAGACGGCAAAATAAATAACGCAGACAAAAAAATCGTCGTGATAATTAACGCTGTAATCACACGCTGTTTAAGCATGCTCACCTGCCTCGATTTGATCACCAGTCATACCATAACGGCGCTGGCGTTGATGAAAACTTTCAGCCGCTTTTTTTAATTCTTCACCATCAAAATCAGGCCAGAGCTTTTCGCTAAAATAAAGCTCGGCATAAGCCGCTTGCCAAAGTAAAAAATTGGAGATACGAATTTCGCCACCGGTACGAATTAATAAATCCAGCGGTGGTAAATCATAAGTGGAAATATGTTGATCCAATAAATCTTCTGTAATGTGCTCTGTAGTCAAATCACCGGCAACCACTTTTTCAGCCAGTTTTTTTGCCGCTTGCACTATATCCCAGCGACCACCGTAATCAGCTGCAATAACCAATGTTGTTGAGCCGCCTGCAGTCAGCACTTCCGCATCGGCAATCGCCTTTTGAATTGCCGGGCTAAAACGCTCGCGATTACCAATTACGCGCAAGGCCACATTTTTTTTCTTTAGTGCTTTAGCTTCGTTTTTTAAATACAACAAAAACAATGACATCAACGCTTCCACTTCTACTGGCGGTCTGCGCCAATTTTCACTGCTGAAAGCAAAAACTGTCAGAACCTGAATATTCAATTCCTGACAAGCTGACATCACATCACGAATACGTTCAACACCGACTTTATGCCCGGAAACTCCGGGCATTCCGCGTTGCTTCGCCCAACGATTGTTGCCATCCATAATAATCGCCACATGGCGAAGAGATTGCTCACTCACACTTAAACCGCCATTAGATCCGTTTCTTTTGCAGCCAGAGCTTTATCCACTTCAGCAATATATTTGTCGGTAATTTTTTGAATATCGTCTTGTGCACGACGATCATCATCTTCACCAATTTTTTTATCTTTCAGCAAGGCCTTAACTTCTGCCAACACATCACGACGCACATTGCGTACTGCCACACGAGAATGCTCGGCTTCGGCTTTGGCTTGTTTGATAAAGTTCTTGCGGGTTTCTTCAGTTAACATGGGCAGAGGAATACGAATCAAACCATTGTTGGTTGATGGATTTAAACCCAAATCGGATTTCATAATCGCCTTTTCAATTTCAGTCACCAGATTTCTTTCCCATGGGCTGACTGACAAAGTGCGTGCATCCTCAATATTAATATTGGCAACCTGACTCAATGGCGTTTCAGTACCATAGTAATTAACTTTGATTCCATCCAACAAACTCGGATGCGCACGACCAGTGCGAATTTTATTAAAATTATGACCCAAAGCCTCAATTGCTTTTTTCATGCGGGATTCTGCATCTTTTTTAATATCATTAATCATTTTTTATCCTCTTCGATCAAAGTACCTTCGTTGCTGCCCACAACAATATTGAGCAACGCACCTGTTTTATTCATTCTGAAAACACGTACCGGCATGTCGTGTTCACGACACAAACAAATAGCGGTCAAATCCATTACACCTAATTTTTTATCCAGCACTTCGTCATAAGACAAACGATCATATTTGGTTGCATGAGGATCTTTTTTGGGATCGGCGGAATAAACACCATCCACTTTGGTCGCTTTTAATACTATATCGGCTTCAACCTCAATACCGCGCAAACAAGCCGCAGAATCTGTCGTAAAAAAAGGATTTCCGGTTCCTGCAGCAAATATCACCACTTCTCCCGAATTCAAAAAACGAATTGCACGACGACGATCATAATGTTCAACGATGCCACTCATGGGAATAGCCGACATCACCCGGGAAGAGATATTGGAGCGCTCAAGCGCATCGCGCATGGCCAATGCATTCATCACTGTCGCCAGCATTCCCATATGGTCACCTGTTACCCGATCAAGCCCGGCAGCACTAAGTTGCGAACCCCGAAAGAGATTACCACCGCCAATTACCAGGCCCACTTGCACCCCTATTCCAACTAACTGGCCAATTTCCAACGCCATTTTGTCCAACACTTTGGGGTCTATACCAAACCCTTCAGTCCCCATCAATTCCTCACCACTCAACTTCAACAGGATACGTTTGTATTTTTTATCTCGGGGACTCGACATAATTTACTCCACAATTGATGATGGCGAACTCAAAAAATCGCGGCAGTGTATCAGAAAAAGGTTGCTGAATGGCAGTTCGAAAATTCCGACGCCCGAGGCCTTTTTAAGGACAGGATGCAAATCGCAACAATAAAAAACCCGTGAAGATTTCACTTCACGGGTTTTTTATTAACCAGGTTATCCCGACAAATTATTTGTTGGAAGCAGCAACCTGAGCGGCAACTTCAGCAGCGAAATCTACCACTGCTTTCTCAATACCTTCGCCTACTTCCAAACGCACAAAGCTCTTCACGGTTGCACCAGCTGCTTTTGCAAATTGAGCAACAGTTTGCTCCTGATTTTTAACAAAAGGCTGATCAACAAGGCTGGCCTCTTTCAGGAATTTGTTGATACGACCTACAATCATCTTCTCAACAATTTCAGCAGGCTTGCCAGCCATGTCAGGTTGAGCACGAATGATTTCTTTTTCTTTCTCGACCAATTGCGCAGGCATTTGATCAGCGCTGACAACTGTTGGGTTTACCGCAGCGACGTGCATAGCTATATCTTTAGCTGTTTCATCGTTACCACCTTCCAATTGCACCAATACCGCAATGCGATTGTTCAAGTGCAAGTAACCACTAACTACACCGCCCTGAACCAAACTAATTCGACGCACACTGATTTTTTCGCCAATTTTTTGTACCAAAGCTTCGCGAGCAGACTCCAATTCACCAGCCATCAACGCAGCAACATCGGTTTGTTTGGTAGCAAATGCCTTTTCAAGAACGGTGTTAACAAACGCCAGAAAGCCAGCATCACGAGCAACGAAATCTGTTTCAGAGTTAACTTCAATTGCAACTGCATAACTGTTATCCGGTGCCACTTTCACAGCAACTACGCCATCAGCAGCAGTACGGCCTTCTTTTTTCGCAGCTTTCAAACCTGAGAGTTTACGCAGATTTTCAATCGCCAATTCAACATCGCCGCCAGCATCGGCCAATGCTTTTTTACATTCCATCATGCCCAAACCAGTACGTTCGCGCAGTTCTTTCACTAATACAGCTGACATGGTTTTTTCCTCAATCAGTAGAGTTAAAAAGGGGGCAACGGCCCCCTTGATGATCTGATGAACCCGGGGTTATTCAGCAGCCGTTTCACTCTCGGCAGCAACGTATTCATCTTTGTTAGGTACAGGTGACGCTGACTTGGCACCTTCCAGACATGCATCAGCAATCGCTGTTACATAAAGTTTGATTGCACGTATGGCGTCATCATTACCAGGAATCACGTAGTCAACGCCTTCCGGATTACTATTAGTATCCACAATTCCGATGACAGGAATACCTAACTTGTTGGCTTCCTGAATCGCGATACGCTCGTTATCAACATCGATAACAAACATGGCATCCGGCAAACCACCCATGTTCTTGATACCACCAATTGAACGCTCGAGTTTTTCCATATCACGAGTACGCATCAGCGCTTCTTTCTTGGTCAATTTGGCAAAAGTACCATCCTGACTCTGACCAACCAGATCACTCAAACGGCGAATAGATGCACGAATAGTTTTGTAGTTAGTCAACATACCACCCAACCAGCGGCTGCTTACGAAAGGTTGGCCAGCACGCAGTGCTTGCTCTTCGATAGTTTTTTGTGCAGCACGCTTGGTACCCACAAACAGAATTTTTTTCTTTTGAGAAGCCATTTGTTGAACCACAGCCAAAGCCTGGTTGAACGCGGGGACAGTGTGCTCAAGATTGATAATATGGATTTTGTTGCGGGCGCCGAAGATATATTTACCCATCTTCGGGTTCCAGTAACGGGTTTGGTGACCAAAATGGACACCGGCAGACAGCATATCGCGCATGCTAACTTGTGGCATTTTTTACATTCCTGATTTAGTGGGTTAGGCCTCCATACACCCCGCTGACCAACCAGCATGTTTGCAAAACAAACATTAGGCACCCAGGTTTCGCGTGTCGATGTATGTGTGACGTTAAGTTAAGGGTTTATCTCTTTTTTTGATTGCTGATCGATCAACAGCCCGAAAAAGAGGGCGGCTTTATACCATAAAAGCTACAAAAGAGACACTGGTTTATGAGATATACAATCCCGACTGTCTATTTTTCAGAGCTGATGTATCAGATCAACGTTTTAGCTGATGGATATTCCATAGAATTCAGTCTGATTCATTCATTTACAATCAAGATGTCGCCCCATTCACCGAATCTATTGACTACATCATTTTAAACTTCGAACCAGTTAACAATTATTGAATTGATTGTTTGCGCTAACAAAAACGCATCTTTACACTCCGTCAACATGTTTAATCAACCTCGGGTATGAACATGTCACAGCCTTTGCCAACTTCCGCCGCATTTTTCAAAGGACAATCTGACGCCATAAAAGGGATTACTCCTCCACGCCAACCACTGGCCACAGCCGCTTACGAAGAACACCTGTATTTTCGTGGCTACATGCAACAACTTCGCAAAATCCAACAATCTGACGAGTTCAGATTAGCCTCCATGGCTTAATACCTGAACCACTGAAGACGCATTTGCTAGAAAGTGCGTCTTCTTCACTTGTATACTTCCCTTCAGATCGAAACTCTTCGATCCAAAAGAATCTGCTTATCCAATTTCCAAGAGTCATATCCCATGAAAGAAACCTGGCGATGGTTTGGCCCCAAAGACCCTATTAGTCTGCAACACATAAAACAAGCAGGAGCCACAGGTATTGTGACTTCCTTACACCATATTAAAACCGGTGAAGTCTGGCCCATGACAGACATTCTTGAACGCAAAAAAATGATTGAAGACCATGGACTGGAATGGGCGGTGATTGAAAGCATTCCGCTGCATAACGACATTAAAACCCGCACCGGTAATTACCAACAATTGATCGACAATTACAAACAATCCATTCGCAATGTTGCCGCCGCAGGTGTTTATGATGTTTGCTACAACTTTATGCCGGTTGTGGATTGGACCCGCACCAATTTAACTTACACCTTGCCCAACAATGCTCAGGCGTTGCGTTTTGAAATGAGCGATTTTGCCGCTTACGACGTGTACATGTTGCAACGCCCCAACGCCGAAAAAGATTACAAACCGGAAGTGCTCGCCAAAGCCAAAGCGCGCCTGGATGCAATGAGCGATGAAGAAAAACAATTGCTCGAAAAAAACATTATTGCCGGATTACCCGGCGGCGAAGGCTCTTACGATCGCGACGGCATTCGTGCGGCAATCGATCAATTTATCAAAATGGGTGACGCCGGAATGCGTGCAAATTTATTTGCATTTTTGCGCGAAGTGGTGCCAGTTGCCGAAGAAGTTGGTGTACGCATGGCGATACATCCAGATGATCCGCCGTTTTCATTATTCGGATTACCGCGTGTTGTATCCACAGCCGACGATGCCCGCGCTTTATTGAACGCAGCACCAAGCCCTGCCAATGGTTTAACACTTTGTGCCGGTTCTTACGGAGCACGTTGTGATAATGACCTGGTTGCTATGGCCCGCGAATTCGGTGAACGAATTTATTTTGTGCATTTACGCAATATCAAACGTGAAGATGACGGATCATTTTTTGAATCCGATCATTTGGATGGTGACAATGACATGGTCGGCTTGATTGATGCATTGCTTGATGAAGAACAACGTCGCAAAAAAGCCGGTGTGAATTTGCCGGCGATTTCCATGCGTCCTGATCACGGTCATTTAATGGGCGATGATTTGGGCAAAACTGGTATGAACCCCGGTTATTCCTATACGGGCCGCATGAAAGGTCTTGCAGAGTTGCGCGGTGTTATTCACGCGCTCACTACTCTGCGTGAGCGCGGTTTACGTGCCTGATGTCAGGGCAATATTTTGATCCCCTAACAGTGGAATGCCCTTTCTGCAACACGAAAGCGGCATACCCACTCAAGGATTTGGAAAACTATCAGGCTGTTTGTATTAAATGCAAAAAAAATCTGGCGCAAGTCAGTCGTAAAATGGAACAGACCAAGCTAAAACATTCATCGGAATTATCAAACCTCTGGCTGAAACTGGAATTATTTGATGATTACATTATGGACGAATCATTAACGGATGAAGAATTCGATAATCTCCAAACACTTGGCGAATTAATTGATTTATTGAGGCGATTTGATCCTGATGCATCAATAGAATCTCTTTCACAACATCCCAAATTGTCTTCTGCGATAAAAATTTTTAACAACCAACTCCCGGAAAAGATCAAGCTCGATGACCTGGATATTGTGAATACAAAAACAAAAAAATTTCCTTTCAATCAATTCGCTTTGGTTGGTGCACGCATTTTTACCGGCGAAGCTTTTCTCGATAATCACGCTGTGATAATTAATGGTGACACCATTGAGTCCATAGTTCCGACACCAAACTTATCGGACAACATTCAACAAATTCCATTGCATGATGGTTTACTGGCACCGGGCTTTATTGATCTGCAAGTGAATGGTGGTGGCGGCAAATTTTTTACGCATGAACACAGCTTATCGACGATAAAAACCATGCTGGACGCTCACAGAAGCAAAGGCACAACGTCACTCTTACCCACGCTTATCAGCGAGAACGCAAGCACACATCAACAGGCCGCCAATTCAGTTTTGACGGCAATAAATGCGGGATTTAAAGGTGTATTGGGCTTACATATCGAAGGACCTTTTTTTGCCAAAACCAAACGCGGTGCTCACGCCGAAAAATTTATTCGCAAGATGGAAGCAGCTGATTTTGATTGGTTGAAAAATCTTGCAGCACAGCAATTAACAATACTTATTACACTTGCACCGGAAATTTTACAAGCCAATCTGATTCGCGACCTGACTCAACAGGGCATATTGGTTTTTGCCGGTCACACAGATGCCTCTTATGAACAAATCCAAACCGCAATTGATGAAGGACTCGCAGGCTTTACACATTTGTACAATGCGATGAGTCAAATGACCGCACGCGAACCTGGTGTTGTGGGTGCTGCGCTGGAAAATTCACAAACCTGGTGCAGCATTATTCTGGATGGTCATCACGTGCATCCCGCTGCAGCTCGTCTCACCTACCAATTGAAAAAAGATAAAGTGTTTTTAGTCAGCGATGCCATGGCGACAGTCGGTGGAGATAAATCCTTTACACTTTATGACGAAACCATTTCTGAAATCAGCGGCGAGACATTACCCAAACTGGTGAATCAAAGCGGCAAACTCGCAGGCAGCGCAATTGGTTTGATTGATGCAGTGAAATACGCCCACGAAGTTTTGCAAATTGGCCTTGCTGAAAGCTTGCGCATGGCTTCACTCTATCCTGCCCGATGTCTCAAGCTTGAAAATCAACTGGGAAAAATCCAATCCGGTTACAGAGCAGACCTGGTACATTTCACTGACGATTTCCAGGTAACATCAACTTGGGTTGCGGGCGAATGGAAAATACATACCTGCTCGAATTCCCTGATTAATCCCGATTGATTGCGAAAAATGACAACCAGTTCCCCTGACCTTGTGACTTCAATTTGAGTTAAAAAAATCCCTTCTGCGCATAATGACCATAAGAAATTAATTTTTAGGTCAAAATATTATGTCTGCAATTGCACCGGTAAAACTCTGGTTATGCGCTTCTGCGTTTTTATTTCTGAGCGCTTGTGGAGCTGACACAACGGATGACGGCTCATCAAGTTCATCCTTATCGACAAGTTTTCCAGGTTCCATTTCAACTGTTTCCAGCAGTAAAAATGTCGAATCATCAATGCAGTCATCAAGTTCAGTTAAAAGTTCTGAATCGAGCAGTTCAAGCAGCCAATCAAGCATTTCACCTGTCGCTACTTCATCATCGTTTTCAAGTTCTTCCCAAATAGTCATGGTGCAATCCAGCTCTCACAGTGCAACTGTGATTTCATCTTCCAAATCCAGCTCCATTAGCTCAAGCATTTCCAGCTCACGCAGCAGTTCGCAAAGCTCTTCCAGTATGAGTTCATCGAGATCAAGTTCGAGTTCACATTCATCCAGCTTAAGCAGTTCTTTCAGCTCAAGCTTTAGCAGTTCAAATAGTTCAAGTTCGATCTCCAGCTCATCAAGTTCCAGTTCCCTGAGCTCAAGTTCCCACTCATCAAGCCTGTCGAGTTCCTCACGCTCCAGTTCATCGTCAAGCTCAAGCTCCTCATCTTCGAGTTCAAGCACTGGCACTACCGCCTGTGTCATGCCCAAAGCCGATACCAACTGGCAAACTACCAACAGCTGCCAAACTACCGCCGCCAGCTGTACCGCAGGCACCTGGATGGCGCCCAGAGACGGCGGTGAAAACGGGGCCCCACTGCGTCTGGAATCCGCTCACTTTGCTATCTACTGGAAAGACGGTACCAACATCACCACAGCTGCCGCACAAAATGCTGCCAACACGCTTGAAAATATCTGGAGTAAATATTTCGGCTCACCCATGTTCTTTCCGGAGCCCTACTGTAATTCCAGCCAAAAGTGGAAAGCCGCTGTGCATTTCGACAACGAATTCCCGCTCTGGGGCGGAGGCTGGTCACGCAACGGTATTAACTATATGGGCATGTGGATAGGCCCGGGAGCCGCGTCCGATTCCTGGGGTCTGGCCCATGAATTTATGCACGGTGTGCAATCAACAACAGCAGCCTTCGCTGGCAGTGGCACCAGTGCCAACTGGATCTGGGAATCCCATGCTAACTGGGCACCGCATCAGATCTTCAACACCAATGTGCACTGTTCGGAAATGCTGCCCAACATGCCGCATTTGTATTACGGCAACATGCGCAACCGTTATTGCAACTGGCAGTTCTTCGAATACCTGAAAGACAAACATTGTCCTGCCGCCGTGAATAACATCTGGGCGTATCAGGCACCGGCCGGACAACGCGATCCCTGGCAAAAACTGATGCTGAGCCAAAACTGGTCTATCGAGCAATTGAATGATCGCTTTGGTGATTGGGCTATGCACAACATCACCTGGGATTATAAAAATCTGGATGGCAGTGATCAGGGTGCGGTCTATCGCCAGAACTACGGCAGTACCGATGCCAGTGCCGGTAGTTATACCCAACGCCGCTTGCGTTTGACCCAACTGGAATCACTTGACACTGGCTGGGCGCAAAACCGTCGCTTTGTATCACCCTATTACTGGGCTCCCCAACGTTGGGGTTACAACGTGATCCAGCTCTTCCCTGAATCCGGTGCAACCAGTGTCAAAGTGAGTTTCCGGGGCGTCACCCAATCCGGAGCCAATTCCGGCTGGCGTTGGGGATTGGTGAGTACCAATTCGGCCATGACCCAATCCACTTACAGTGAATTGAAGAGTGGGGCTGACGGCGAACTCACTCACTGTGTTACCGCCGGTGAAAAACTCTTCCTGGTGGTGGTGGCAACCCCGACGCAATACCAACAGATCAATCCTGAAAGCGTGTCAGACGGCAAGCCCTATGGTTCGATTTACCGTTATCCCTACATGATCCAGCTCAGTGGTGCCTGGCCACAGGGTTTCCAGAATGGCCAGATTGCGGCTTGTCCGAGCGGAACTGTGCGTCATAGCAACGGCGGCGGTTGTGCGGTCAGCGGAACACCATCAAGTGTGTATGTTGGCCCTTACGCGAAGATCATTGGCGGTAATGTCAGTGGTAATGCCCGTATTGAAGATCAGGCCACCATTGTGAATGGCAATGTGCTGGGCGGAACTGTGGGTGCCATGTCCTTAATCGGTGTTGCCTCAAACCCGCATCACGGCGCCAGCAGTTTTATGGTGAGTGATTCGGCCCAGGTGCGTGCGACTTTCTATCCGCTGGGATGGTTTGGTAACAGTCAATCGGCAACCGGTACGGCCAATCTGGTGGGGGATTTGGAGTATTACTCGACTAACAAATCCATGAATACGTTTTATGGTCTGGTGGATGATAACTGGAACGGTGTGACTTCCTCACCTGAGGTGACGGTTAAACCGCCTTATGTCTGGCGGGAATAATCGAAAAATATTGGGCGACTGGATGGTGACAGTAATTTCATTCCCAACCATTTAATTCAATACGATGCTTTTGCGAGTAAAGCCGGTGATGCTGACCTTGCCGGTTTGAATTATCAAATGAAGTTAATTGGTGCAGTACCCTGCGATTAATTCGCGACAAAAACGGTAGGGGATAAAATAAAAAAATCAGGACGATTTGATGAAAAACACAAATAAAAAAATTGGCTCTCTTACAGTCCGATAAGTGACGATTAATAAATCGTAATTATTGGCTTTGATCTATTACGGAAATTTTATGAACATAAATAACCATATCAGCATTGTTTTTATTGCACTGGGTATCGCATTCAGCTCACACACAATTGCACAAACGACCAATTGTGTTTACTCAATTACCAACGAGTGGAACAACGGACTCACTGCTGCCATTACCATTACCAATAACGGCAGTGCCACAATTAATAATTGGTCAGTGAATTGGACTTATTCCACTAATAAAATAACCAATTCCTGGAATGCATCTGTAACCGGAAGTAATCCCTACTCGGCGACAGCATTGAATTGGAACACTAATATTTCACCAGGGCAAAGTGTCAGTTTTGGATTTCAGGTGGATAAAAATGGTGGTGCAGCAGAAAAGCCTGTAGTCAGTGGTAATGTTTGCAATGCAACAAGCGTATCGTCATCACGATCATTACAATCCTCATCACGTTCTTCATCTCTCTCATCATCCAGTAGATCAAACTTGATAAGTTCCAGCTCAAGATCCAGTTCAATTAGTTCTCGTTCAAGCTTAATCAGTTCCAATTCACGTTCAAGTTCGAACTCAATTAGTTCAAGTTCACGATCCAGCTCTATGAGTTCGAGTTCACGTTCATCAAGTTTGTCCAGCTCTTCGCGCTCCAGTTCTTCGTCAAGCAGTGCCACATCCACTGGACCAACGCTGGCATTTCCGGGTGCACAAGGTTTCGGCCGATTTGCCGTGGGTGGACGCAAAGGCACTGTGGTTCATGTAACCAATCTTAACGATAGTGGTGCAGGTTCTTTGCGTGATGCGATTAGCCAACCCAATCGTATTGTGGTTTTTGATGTGGGCGGCGTGATCAAACTGGAATCACGTTTGGTCTTCAAAAATAATCAAACGATTGCAGGACAAACTGCACCCGGTGGTGGAATTACATTGTATGGAGACGGCACTTCTTTCTCTGGTGCATCCAACACTATTGTTCGTTATGTGCGATTCAGAATGGGCAAAATTGGTGAGAGTGAAAAAGACACTATTACTATGGCAAATGGCCATGATGTGATCTGGGATCACTGTTCATTAAGCTGGGGACGTGATGGTAATTTTGATCTGAATAAATCCAGTGGCGCAGAACTTTACAATTTGACATTACAGGACTCAATTGTTGCCCAGGGGCTACAAACTCATAGCACAGGAGGACTGATTAATACCACTGGCACATCAATCATTCGTTCACTATATATCGACAATAATTCACGCAATCCGAAAGCACGCGGAACACTGCAATTTGTTAATAATATTATTTATAACTGGGTGACTTCCGGATACATATTAGGCGATACTTCAGGCCGATCAGATGGTGCCATGATTGGTAATTATTTTATCGCAGGGCCTGAAACCAACGGCGGTACTTTGGACAGCCCAACGTCAGCCTACAACATCTATGCGGTTGATAATTACTACGACAATAATAAAAACGGCACACTCGATGGGCGCCTTTTGGGTAAAGGGGATTTTGGAACCTCAACCTGGTGGACGACACCCAGTGTTAGCTATCCGGAAGTGCCTGCCTTGTCAGCAAAAACAGCTTTGGATTATGTGATTGCGAATGCCGGTGCATCGCTCTGGCGAGATGCCGTGGATGACTATCTCATTGCTGAACTCACATCTTATGGAAGACAAGGAAAAACCATTAGCGATGAAGTTAGCCTTGGTTTGGCAAATGTTGTGGGTGTATTACCAACAAGCACTGCACCCACTGATTCTGATCGCGATGGCATACCTGATTCATGGGAAACCGGAATGGGATTAAATCCAGGAAATGCTGCAGATGCGTTGCAGGATGCGGATAACGATGGCTGGGTCAATATTGAGGAATACATCAATAGCCTTGTGCCCTGACCAGATAAAAATAAATCATTCAGTTCTGCATTTCTGCATAACTGAATGATTGTGTCATTTGGAAAAAATAAAAAAATCGGGCGATTACATAATAAGAGAGTTTTGTACCTGTCATTCGTGCAAAAGATCACAATAAAAATCAACTGATCGAAAACTATCAATGCAGTTTTACAATTATCAACACACAACATCCGGAGCTTTTATGAAATTTAAAAAACATTTAAGCGGTGTTATTGCAGGTTTGTGTATCACATTGGGATACCAGGCAAGCGCACAAGCAGCAACTTGTGTCTATAACATCACGAACGAATGGAATACGGGACTCACAGGCACTATTACCATTACCAATAACAGCAGCAGCGCAATTAATGGTTGGTCAGTGAACTGGACTTATTCCACAAACAAAATAACCAATTACTGGAATGCGAACGTCACCGGGAGCAATCCCTATTCAGCAGCAGCATTAAGTTGGAACAGTAATATTTCGCCCAACCAGAGTGTCAGCTTTGGTTTTCAGGTAGACAAGAATGGCGGCACTGCAGAAAAACCGGTTGTGACAGGTTCTGTGTGTAATAGTGTTTCATCACAATCTTCTTCATCCCGTTCATCATCCTTGTCATCCTCAAGCAGATCCAGTTCGATCAGTTCGAGTTCGAGATCAAATTCAGTCAGTAGCATCTCCAGCTCACGCTCGAGTTCACCCAGCTCAAGTTCTCGTTCAAGCTCCCTGAGTTCAAGCTCACGATCGAGTTCTTCCAGCCTATCCAGTTCGTCTCGTTCAAGCTCCTCATCTTCGAGTTCAAGCACTGGCACTACCGCCTGTGTCATGCCCAAAGCCGATACCAATTGGCAAACCACCAACAGTTGCCAAACCACTGCAACCAGCTGTACCGCAGGCACCTGGATGGCGCCCAGAGATGGCGGTGAAAATGGTGCACCTTTGCGTCTGGAATCCGCGCACTTTGCTATCTACTGGAAAGACGGTACCAACATCACCATGGCCGCCGCACAAAACGCAGCCAACACACTTGAAAACATCTGGAGCAAATATTTCGGGGCACCCATGTTCTTCCCCGAACCCTATTGCAACTCCAGCCAAAAGTGGAAAGCCGCTGTGCATTTCGACAACGAATTCCCGCTCTGGGGCGGAGGCTGGTCACGCAACGGTATTAACTATATGGGCATGTGGATAGGCCCGGGAGCCGCGTCCGATTCCTGGGGTCTGGCCCATGAATTTATGCACGGTGTGCAATCAACAACAGCAGCCTTCGCTGGCAGTGGCACCAGTGCCAACTGGATCTGGGAATCCCATGCTAACTGGGCACCGCATCAGATCTTCAACACCAATGTGCACTGTTCGGAAATGCTGCCCAACATGCCGCATTTGTATTACGGCAACATGCGCAACCGTTATTGCAACTGGCAGTTCTTCGAATACCTGAAAGACAAACATTGTCCTGCCGCCGTGAATAACATCTGGGCGTATCAGGCACCGGCCGGACAACGCGATCCCTGGCAAAAACTGATGCTGAGCCAAAACTGGTCTATCGAGCAATTGAATGATCGCTTTGGTGATTGGGCTATGCACAACATCACCTGGGATTATAAAAATCTGGATGGCAGTGATCAGGGTGCGGTCTATCGCCAGAACTACGGCAGTACCGATGCCAGTGCCGGTAGTTATACCCAACGCCGTTTGCGTTTGACCCAACTGGAATCACTCGACAGTAGCTGGGCGCAAAATCGCCGCTTTGTATCCCCTTATTATTGGGCTCCCCAACGCTGGGGTTACAACGTGATTCAACTCTTCCCTGAATCAGGTGCAACCAGTGTCAAAGTGAGTTTCCGGGGTATTACCCAATCGGGTGCCAACTCCGGCTGGCGTTGGGGATTGGTGAGTACCAATTCGGCTATGACCCAATCCACTTACAGTGAACTCAAGAGCGGTGCTGACGGTGAACTGACTCACTGTATTACCGCCGGTGAAAAACTCTTCCTGGTGGTGGTGGCAACCCCGACGCAATACCAACAGATCAATCCTGAAAGCGTGTCAGACGGCAAGCCCTATGGTTCGATTTACCGTTATCCCTACATGATCCAGCTCAGTGGTGCCTGGCCACAGGGTTTCCAGAATGGCCAGATTGCGGCTTGTCCGAGCGGAACTGTGCGTCATAGCAACGGCGGCGGTTGTGCGGTCAGCGGAACACCATCAAGTGTGTATGTTGGCCCTTACGCGAAGATCATTGGCGGTAATGTCAGTGGTAATGCCCGTATTGAAGATCAGGCCACCATTGTGAATGGCAATGTGCTGGGCGGAACTGTGGGTGCCATGTCCTTAATCGGTGTTGCCTCAAACCCGCATCACGGCGCCAGCAGTTTTATGGTGAGTGATTCGGCCCAGGTGCGTGCGACTTTCTATCCGCTGGGATGGTTTGGTAACAGTCAATCGGCAACCGGTACGGCCAATCTGGTGGGGGATTTGGAGTATTACTCGACTAACAAATCCATGAATACGTTTTATGGTCTGGTGGATGATAACTGGAACGGTGTGACTTCCTCACCTGAGGTGACGGTTAAACCGCCTTATGTCTGGCGACCATAATCGTTTAAAAAACAGCGCTTTAGGCGCTGTTTTTTTTGCCTTCGGGTTTTCTACTTGTGTTTGGTCAAACCCGACCCAAATCGTTTAGAATGCCCGATCCTTTGACTTTTGAGACAGTATTCGATGTCAGTGACTATCAAAACGCCTGATGAAATTGAAAAAATGCGAGTAGCTGGCCGCATGGCCGCTGAAGTGTTGGAAATGATTGGTGAACATGTTCAAGCCGGTGTAACAACGGCTGAACTGGACAAGATTTGTCACGAACATATTGTGAATGTACAAAAAGCGATTCCCGCTTGTCTGGGCTATCGTAATTTTCCAAAATCCATTTGTACTTCTGTCAATCAGGTTGTTTGTCACGGCATACCGTCTGATAAAAAATTTTTAAAAAATGGCGACATTATTAATATCGACGTCACAGTGATTTATCAGGGATACCATGGCGACACCAGCGCCATGTATTTTGTCGGCACACCGGCAACCCACGCCGAGCGTTTGGTAAAAGTCACACAGGAATGCATGTACAAAGCTATATCGCTGGTTAAACCCGGATGCAGATTGGGCGACTTGGGTCACGTGATCCAACAGCATGCAGAAGCCAATTATTATTCTGTTGTGCGCGAATATTGCGGCCATGGGATTGGTAAAGTATTTCATGAGGATCCACAAATATTGCACTACGGCCGCCCCGGTACCGGCATGGAATTAAAAGAAGGAATGTGTTTTACCATAGAGCCCATGATTAACGCCGGCAAACCTGATACCAAATTAAAAGGTGACGGCTGGACAGTTGAAACCAAAGACGGAAGACTTTCTGCCCAATGGGAACACACTATGGTGGTTACATCCAATGGTGTTGAAGTTTTGACCGCACGCAGTGGTGAACATTTTTCTTCTTGAGTATTTTTGGGTATGTCACATTACAACTTGCCGTATTTTGAGCGCCCGTTATTTTTTTTCGATCAAAGCCGTTTCCGAAAAGCGCTCGACCAACAACCCATCATTACTGTTTTTAAAGACGCATTAAACGCAGCCAACGTACAATTTCATCGCCGGTTTATTGAAGGTGAAGATATTCGCACACTGGTTTATGAACGCGCATTATTTATCGACTGTATATTGCATTACGCCTGGTTTCAATTTGAATGGCCAGACAGCATCAGTCTGGAAGCTGTTGGTGGTTATGGTCGCGGTGAATTGCATCCCTGTTCTGATATTGATTTATTAATTTTGCACAGATCCCATGTGTTGGATGAATGCAAAGATAACATCGAACGTTTCCTCACATTTTTATGGGATATCGGGCTGGAAATTGGCAGCAGCGTCCGCACCATTCAACAAACTGTCGAAATCGCAGAAACGGATATCACTGTTGCCACCAATTTATTTGAATCGCGCAATTTGGTGGGCGACCAATCATTGCGCTATGAATTATTGCAAGCCATTACACCGGATAAATTCTGGTCAGCCGAAAATTTTTTCCGCGCAAAATATGCTGAACAACAAGAACGCCATAAAAAATATAACGATACTGAATACAATCTCGAACCCAACATCAAGAATGCACCCGGCGGACTACGTGATATCCAAACCATCAGCTGGGTAATCAAACGTTATTTTGGTGTGCGCACGCTGAAACAACTGGAAGGCAAAGGTTTTTTCACTGACGAGGAATTTTCGTTACTCAATTCCGGCGAAGAATATTTATGGCGAGTGCGTTATGCACTGCATATGGTTGCCAAGCGCCCGGAAGAACGTTTGCTATTTGATTTCCAGCGTGAGATTGCCAATTTATTTGGCTATACCGACAGCCACGAAGGTTTGGCAGTCGAGCAATTTATGCATCGATACTACCGTACAGTATTGGCACTGCGCGAACTGAATGATGTGGTATTGCAATTTCTGTCTGAAGCCATTTTGCAACGCGGAAAAAATAAAACCGTTGTATCAATCAATGAACGTTTTCAATTACGCGATAATTTTATTGAATCAACCCATACTTATGTATTCGAGGAAAACCCATCAGCCTTATTGGAAATGTTTGTATTGATGGCGCAAAATCCAAATATTGAAGGTGTTCGTGCTTCAACTATTCGCTGGATTCGTGAAAGTCGGCATTTGATTGATGATGCATTTCGTCACAACCCTAAAAACACCCAATTGTTTTTACAGCTGCTGCAACAACCACAGAATGTAGTCGCGCAATTAAAACGCATGTCACGCTACGGCATTCTGGGTTTGTATTTGCCGGAATTTGGTCAAGTCACCGGACAAATGCAACATGACTTGTTCCATATCTACACTGTCGATGCACACACATTAAAAGTCATGCAAAACATGGGTAATTTTTTATTACCTTCCGCAAAAGAAGATTTTCCAGTTGCAGCCAATGTTGTCAAACGACTACCGAAGTTTGAATTACTTTATATAGCAGGTTTGTATCA